>CAZQPN010000250.1:0-4976 GCA_964595215.1 uncultured Rubrivivax sp.
ACCGCCACGACCCGCTGACCGACCCCAAGGTCTCGGTCTACCAGCCCGACCAGCCGGGCCTGGCCTTCCCCGGCCGCCCGCGCTTCGACGACCCGGCGCAGGAGCGTCGCTACCTGAAGGAGCGTCTGGTCGGCGCCTGCCGCGCCTTCGCGCGCCAGGGTTTCGACTACGGCTTCGCCGGCCACCTGACGATCCGAGACCCCGAGCGCCCTCACCTGTACTGGACCAACCCGATGGCGGTGCATTTCCGCCAGGTGAAGGTCTCCAACCTGATCCTGGTCGACCACAAGGGCAAGGTCGTCGAGGGCGACTACGCGGTCAACCGCGCCGGCTTCGTGCTGCACGCCGCGGTGCACGAGTCGCACCCCGACATCGTCGCGATGTGCCATGCGCACACTGTCCACGGCACCGCCTTCGCGGCGCTGGGCAAGCCGCTGGCCCCGATCTCGCAGGACGCGGCCGCCTTCTTCGAGGACCATGTCGTGATCAACGACGAGGCCGGCCAGGTCGCGGTGGAGGAGCAGGCCGGTCCCAAGGTGGCCGACTGGTTCACCGGCGTCAAGGCGGCGATCCACCAGAACCACGGCCTGTTCACCGCCAGCCGCCACAGCATCGAGGCGGCCGCCTTCTGGTTCATCGCACTGGAGCGCTGCTGCCAGCAGCAACTGCTGGTCGAGGCCACCGGCGCGACGCCCCGGCTGGTGTCGCCCGAGCGCTCGCGCTACAGCCGCGAGCATGTCGGCAGCGAGTACATCGGCTGGCTGCACTTCCAGACGATCTGGAACGACCTGGTGCGCAGCGAGCCGGACATGTTCGACTGACACAGTTCGCGCTTCGGCCCGCCGCGCAGCCCTGCGTCGGCGCACGAAACGCTCTCTCAGCCTGAGCGACCAGAGTTCGCCGGTCGGCCAGCCGTCGCCGGTGAACCGGTCCGGCCGTAGGTGTGACGGCGCGACGACTTGTCCGGCAGGCGCGAGACGATGGTGCTGTCGGCGGACAGCGTGGCCGCGCGATCCAGGAAGTGGTTGAGCGACAGCGGCACGTCCATCATCGTCGCGTGCATGCGGTGTCCTTTCATTCGCGCGGGCGTCGTCGCGGCCCGCGCGTTGATGATCGACGATACGCGGTCGCGCGATCGGGATCATCCGACCTGACCCGGGGACGCCGTGCGCGGCGCGCCGCCCGCTATCCTTGGCGGGTCCGCCAACGGCTCGGCCGCCATGGCTCAACTCACCCCAGAAGGAGACCACCCGATGTTCCCGTCCCGTCGTCGTTTTGCCACCCTCGCCGTGGCCGCTGCGGCTGCCGTCGCCGGCGCCGGTCTGGCCGTGCCCGCACTGGCGCAGTCCGACACGCCGCTGCGTCTGGTGGTGCCCTACCCGGCCGGCGGCCCGCTGGACCGCGTCGCGCGCATCCTGGCCGAGGCGACGAAGGGCAGCCTGGGCACCATCGTGGTCGAGAACCGCGCCGGCGCCGGCGGCAACATCGGTGCCGACCACGTTGCCAAGTCGGCGCCCGACGGCCGCAGCATCGTGATGGGGGCGGTCGCGACGCACGCGATCAATCCGTGGCTGTTCGCGAAGATGCCCTACGACCCGGTGCGCGACTTCACGCCGATCACGCTCGTCGCGCAGGTGCCGAACGTGCTGGTGATGAACGCCGAGACCGCCCAGCGCCTGGGCATCCGCACGCTGGCCGACCTCGTGGCCTACGCGAAGGCAAACCCGGCCAAGCTGAACTACGGCTCGGGCGGCAACGGCAGCGCGGGCCACCTGGCCGGCGAGATGTTCAAGCAGCAGGCCGGCTTCTTCGCGCTGCACATTCCCTACCGCGGCGGCCCCGCGGCGCAGCAGGCCCTGCTCGGCGCGCAGGTGGACTACAACATCGACAACCTGGCCACCGCGTCAGGCAACATCCGCGCCGGCCGGCTGGTGGCACTGGCGGTGACGACGCCTCGCCGCGCGCCCTCGCTGCCCGACGTGCCGACGATGGCCGAGGCAGGCCGTGACCTCGGCCTGGCCAACTTCAACGTCGACACCTGGTTCGGCCTCTTCGGCCCCGCCGGCATCCCCGCGGCGACGACGCGCCAGCTCAACGAGGCCTTTACCGCGGCGCTGCGCCTGCCGGAGGTGCGGGAGAAGTTCGCCCCGATGATGGCCGAGCCGGCACCGACCACGTCCGAGCAGTTCGGCGCCTTCGTCCAGGCCGAGTTGGCCAAGTACCGCGACGTCGTCAAGTCGTCCGGCGCGCGCGTCGACTGACGGGCCGGGGCAGGTGGGACGCATCGGCCGACGGCCGGCCGATCGCGTCCCGATCGAGCAGCGTCAGCCTTGAGCGGAGGCACCGCCCAGCGGCGGCGCATGCATCACACGCTGCCAGTGCACCGCCGCCTGCGGCAGCACCCAGCTCAGGCCGTGTTCGGCCACCGCCACGCGCTCGGCCAGCCAGGCCGGGTCGGTGCCGTCGGCCTTTGCGGCGCGGCGCGCGGCGCGCGCCTGGCTGGTCCAGGCCCAGGCCAGCAGCAGGTGGCCGACACCGGCGAGGAAGTCGTCGGCCACGCGCAGCGCCAGCGTCGGGTCGGCGGTGGCCGCCTCGCGCACGCGCGCCAGCGCCGCGTGCGCCGCGGTGATCTGGTGGTGCAGCACGTCGTCGGCCTCGGCGTCGGCATCGTCGGTGACGATCGGGGCCATGCCAAGCGCGAGATCGTCGAGCAGCGCGGCAAAGGCCGCCCCGGCGCCGCCGAGCAGCTTGCGCCGCAGCAGATCGATCGCCTGGATCTCGTTCGTGCCCTCGTAGATCATCGCGATGCGCGCGTCGCGCACCGTCTGCTCGATGCCGTACTCGGCGACGTAGCCATAGCCGCCCCAGACCTGCAGCGCCTCGCTGGCGCGCAGGAAGCCTTGCTGCGTGCCGAAGGCCTTGAGCACCGGTGTCAGCAGGGAGGCCTCGGCCGCAGCGGCCTCGCGGCGCGCCGGGTCCGGGTGCTGCTCGGCTTCGTCCAGACGCATCGCCGCGCGGTACATGACGATGCGAAGGCCCTCCGCCACCGCCTGGCCGTCGAGCAGCGCGCGCCGGACCGCCGGCTGCTGCGCGACCGGCGCCCCGAACTGCGTCCGCTCCGCGGCGTAGCGACGGGCGTTCTGCGCCGCCATCTCCAGGTGGCCCAGGCCCTGCAGCGCGACATGCAGCCGCGCCGCGTTCATCATCAGGAACATCGCCGGCAGCCCGCGGTGCGGGTCGCCGACCAGCCAGCCGGTCGCGCCCTCGTAGCGCATCACGCAGGTGGCGCTGCCGTGGATGCCCATCTTGTGCTCGACGCCGTCGGCCGCCATCGCGTTACGCGTGCCGTCGGGCAGGACGGAGGGCACGAGCGCGAGCGACAGGCCCTTGCTGCCGGCCGGCGCGTCCGGAAGCCGGCACAGCACCAGGTGCACGATGTTGTCGCTCAGGTCGTGGTCGCCGCCGGAGATGAAGATCTTGCCGCCGGTCACCGCCAGCATGCCGTCGGGCTTGGGCTCCGCCTTGGTGCGCACGCCGCCGAGGTCGCTGCCGGCCTGCGGCTCGGTCAGCGCCATCGCGGCCAGCCATTCGCCGCTGACCAGCTTGGGCAGGTAGCGCGCCTTGAGCGCGTCGCTGCCGTGCGCCTTGATCGTCTCGTAGGCGCCGTGCAGCAACCCCGGGTACATCGTCCAGCCGTGGTTGGCCGCCACCAGCATCTCGAACAGCGCCGCGTTGACCAGCTGCGGCAGGCCCTGGCCTCCCCAGTCGGGGTCGCAGGCCAGCGCCGGCCACCCGCCGTCGACGAAGGCACGCCAGGCCCTTGGGAAGCCGTCGGGCGTCTTCACGCGCCCACCCTCGATGCGGCAGCCCTGGCGATCGCCAGAGGCGTTCAGCGGCTGCAGCACCTCGGCAGCGAAGCGGCCGGCCTGCGCCAGCAGCTCGGATGCGGTGTCGGCGTCGATCTCGGCGAACGCCGGGATCGCCGACCACCGCGAGGGTGCGCCCAGCACGTCGTCGATGACGAAGCGCATCTCGCGCAGCGGGGGCACGTAGCGATACAGGCTCACGATCGTTGGCTCCCAAGGTAGGTTTCGATCACCCGCGGGTCGGCCGCCAGCGCGTCGGCCGGGCCGTCGAGCACGATGGCACCGGTCTCGAGGACATAACCGTGGTCCGACACCGCCAGCGCGGCGCGCGCGTTCTGCTCGATCAGCAGGATGCTGGTGCCCTCCTCGCGCAGGCGCTCGATGGTCGTGAAGATGTCGCGCACGATCAGCGGCGCAAGGCCCAGGCTGGGCTCGTCGAGCATCAGCAGGCGCGGCGACGACATGAGCGCGCGGCCGACCGCCAGCATCTGTCGCTCGCCGCCGGACAGCGTGCCGGCGAGTTGCTCGCGGCGCTCCTTCAGGCGCGGGAACAGGTCGTACACGCGCTCGATCTCGCGCCGCCAGTGCGGCACGCGCTGCTTCATCGCCCGGTAGCCGCCCAGCACCAGGTTGTCCTCGACCGGCATGGTGCCGAACAGCTCGCGCTTCTCAGGCACCAGCGCCAGGCCCATCATCACGCGGTCCTCGAGCGTCGTGCCGGCCAGATCCTGGCCGCCGAAGACGACCCGACCGCGGTACGGCAGGATGCCCATCAGCGCCGCCAGCGTGGTCGACTTGCCGGCGCCGTTGGGGCCGATGACGCTGACGACCTGACGCTCGGCGAGCGAGAAGCCCAGCCCCGTCAGCACCTCGGCGCGGCCGTAGCCGGCGTGCAGGTCGGTGATGCTCAGCAGCATGGCGGCGCGGCTCTGCGAGAGCCGGGACCTGCCCTGCGCCCTGGCTGAACGAGTCGGATGGCGGCATGCGGCCAGTTGCTGACCTTCGGCGACTGCCCGTTGGATGCGGGCCGCCTGCGCGCGCGCCGAGGACAGGAACGGCTGCAGGCCAAGGGCGGCGGGCACCCTCCCACGGAAGTAAAGGAGGAGCGGC
>CAZQPN010000251.1:0-4973 GCA_964595215.1 uncultured Rubrivivax sp.
TCGGGTTCTGGTAGCTCATGGTGTTGAACACCGCGTTCTGGCCGTGGTAGCACCAAAAGAAGAAGTACTCCGGGAAGTCCAGCCAGCCGCCGAAACGGTTGATGATCATCGGCATGTCCTTTTTCAGGAGCGCCGCGCGCCAGGTCGCGCCCGGGATCTTGTTGATCTGCGTCTTGATGCCGATCGAGGCCAGCGCCTCCTGCGTCAGCACCGCCATCGGTTCGTTGATGGTGGCGCCGCCGAGGTCGAAGCTCAGCGTCGTCTCGAAGCCGTTCGGGAAGCCGGCCTCCGCCAGCAGCGCCTTCGCCCTGGCGACGTCGGTGCGGTAGGCCGTCGGCTGCGGCCACGCGATGCTCTTCACAGGCCCGCTGCCGCCGTACATCTTGGCCGCGCGGCCGTACAGCGCGTTCTCGTACATCTTCTCGTAGGGCAGCACGTAGGCCACGGCCTGACGCACCTTCGGGTTGTCGAAGGGTGCCCGGGTCGTGTTCATGCCCAGGTAGATGAGCGAGTTCTCGATCGGGTTGGACACCACCTTGACCTGCCCGCCGTCGTTGGCCAACTCGGCGAAGTCCTTCGGCGGCATGTCGTAGGTCATGTCGATGTCGCCCTTGACCAGCAGCGCGCGCCGGTTGCCTGCGTTCGGCACCTCGCGCTGCACGATGCGGCGGATGGCCGGTTTCGGCCCGCTCTTCCACTCGTCGAAGCGCGTGTAGACGATCTCCTGCCCCGGCCGGAAAGCCTCGACCTTGTAGGCGCCGCCGCCGGCGGTGTGGTTGCGCGTCCAGGCCAGGCCCCAGGGGTCCTGCGTGGTGACATGCTTCTTGACCAGCTCGCTGTTGAACACGCACGGCACGACGACGGCCATGTTGTTCATCGACAGCTTGTCCTTGCGGATGAAATTGACGCGGAAGGTGTGGTCGTCGATGACGACGAACTGCTCGGGCTTCTCCAGCGAGCCGGCCTTCATCTGGAAGGTTGGGAAGCCGCCCACCGCGACGGCACGGTCGAAGCTCCACTTGACGTCCTTGGCCGTCACCGGGGTGCCGTCGTGGAAGGTGGCGTCGCGGCGCAGCTTGAACGTCACCGACATGCCGTCGGGCGCGATCTGCCAGCTCTCCGCCAGCTCGGGCTCGAGCTTGTCGCGGTCGTAGGTGACGCGGCCGTCGGGCAGCGTCTTCTTGCCGTAGGTCATCAGGCGGTCGTAGGCCAGCCAGCTGACGCCGTAGGCCGGGCGGTTGGCACCGACGGTGTGGATGTCGAGCGAGTTGGGGCCGAACTCGTTGGCCACGACCAGCACGTCCTTCGGGCGCGACTGCGCGTGTGCCGCGAAAGGCACACCGATGGCCAGGGAAGCGGCGGCGCCACTGGAGAGGAAATCGCGTCGGTCCATCGTGGGTACTCCTGTCGGTGGGGTCAGAGGGAAGCGAGATAGGCACGCCAGCCGCCGAAGCGGGTGACGTCATCGGCCTCGGCCAGGGCCGCCGGTTCGCACAGGAAGCCGTGCACCGCACGGCCGTCGTGCAGGCTCAGCGTGCCGAGCCCGAGCGGCGAAGGGATCTGTGCAAGAAAGGTGCCCACCCGGTCCAGCGGCATCGACCAGACCTCGACGGCAATCGCGGCGCCGCCGTCGCTCACACGCAACAGGCCGGGCTTTCGCGGTGTCGTGCCGGGCAGTGCGAACAGGCGGTACAGCGGCGCGGTGTGCGTCGCCTCGAGGAGCGTCGCGCCGAGATCGGTGAGCTGGTGGTTCAGCGGCAGGCCGCTGAGGTGGGCGCCGACGACCGCCACCGGCAGCGTCGGCTCGGTCGCCGGCCAGGGCAACGGGAGGGCAGCCACGTCCCGGGCGGTGGCCGAGGGCCGACCCGTGGCCCCTAGCGGCTGCGCCCGCGTCGCCTGCCAGCGGCGGCCCCAGTGCACGAGCGCGGCGTCGGCGCCGCCGGGCGCGATGAAGGTGACGCCGAAGGGCAGCCCGCCGGGTGTGACGCCCGCCGGCAATGCGAGTGCGCTCCAGCCGAGCAGGTTGACGAAGTTGGTGTAGGTGCCGAGCCGCGCGTTAGTGCCGACCGGATTGGCGGCCACCTCGGCAAAGCTGGGGTGGTGCGGCGCCGTCGGCACCATCAGGAGGTCCATCGTGTCCCACAGCCCCTGCGCCGCGCGCCGCCCGTGCTGCAGCGCGTACTGGGCACGGAAGGCATCCACCGCGCTCATCCCGCGCGCACGGCCGATGACGGCGGCGACGGTCGGGTCGACCGCCTCGGGCGCCGACTCCAGCAGCGACTGCACCACGGCGTAGCGCTCGGCCACCCACGGCCCGTCGTAGAGCAGGCTGGCGATCTCGAGCAGCGGCGTCATGTCGACCGGCACCGCCACCGCACCCATGGCCTCCAGCGCTGCACATGCCTCGCGCCAGCCTGCGTCGTAGCCGACGCCGGCATCGACGTCCACCCGCCGCGGCACACCGACCCGCGGCCGATCACCCCAGCGCGCCGGCCCGCGCCGGAACGCGCTGTAGTCGTCGTCCGGATCATCGCCCTCGATGACGGCGAGCACCGCGGCCGCGTCCTCCACCGTCAGCGCGAAGACCGACACGCAGTCCAGGCTGCGACACGCCGGCAACACGCCCGCCGTGCCGACACGCCCCAGCGTGGGCTTCAGGCCGACGATGTGGTTGAAGCCCGCCGGGACGCGCCCGGAGCCGGCGGTGTCGGTGCCGAGCGAGAACGGCACGTCGCCGCGGCCGACGAGCACCGCCGACCCGGCGCTCGATCCGCCGCTGACGCGCTCGGCGGCGAAGACGCTGGACGGCGCGCCGAACGGCGAGCGCGTGCCGACGAGGCCGGTGGCGAACTGGTCGAGGTTGGTCTTGCCGATCAGGACCGCACCAGCATCGAGCAACCGGCGCACCACGGTGGCGCTCCGCGACGCCGAGACGGCGGCGGCCGGGCAGGCGGCGGTGGTGGGCAGGCCCTCGACGTCGATGTTGTCCTTGACGACGAAGGGCACGCCGAACAGCGGCAGCGCCTTCAGCAGTGCTTCACGGGCGGGGAATCGGGACGCGTCGGCATCGAGCGCTTCGCAGCGGCGGCCGATCTCCGACTCTTCGACGCGCAGGATCCAGGCCGTGGCCGGGCTGCTCGCGAAGACGGCGCTCGCCCGCGCCGGTACCAGCGCAGCGGCCGTGGCCCCGCCGAGGTAGGCGCGGCGCCAGTCCTGGAGGGTGAGCAGTTCGGATTCGGGGCGCGACATTTTGGTGCACGTACTTGTATACCAGTCTGTGCGCAAGCAGATCGCGTGCCAGCATGTCGTTCCACCGGCCCTGCGCTGCAGCGCAGGGCAGTCAGCTGGACGCCGTCGACTCTGCGACGGCGACGATGCCTTGGCCGCGTCATCACTGGCCAGCGTCGAGCCGGCGTGCGATCGTCGCGTGTGCGGCGTCGCGCAGCTTGACGGCGGCGGCGAACAGCTCTGTCGCTGCCTCGGGGTCGAGGGACGCATCGATGCGCACGTCGAGCGCGCCCCGGCGCGGCCACCAGTGGCCGTCGGGCAGGAGGTGCCGGGGGCCGATCAGCGTCACCGGCACCACCGGCACGCCGGCGCCGCGCAACAGGACTCGGGCGGCACGATGGCAGAAGGTCCAGGCCGCCGCAGGCCACGCCGGCACGCCCGCGCTCAGCCGAGGCGCCAGGCCTGGCCGAGCATGCCTGGCGTCACCAGCGTGACGCCCCCCGGGCTGACGAACAAGCCGCGCTCGACGTCGGCCTGGTGGTCGATGCCGGCGCTGAAGCCATCGGGCAGGCGGCAGCGCTTGTCGACCACCACGCGCCTGAGCCGCACGTCGCGGCCGACATCGACGTTGGGCAGCAGCAGCGAGTCCTCGACCACACTGCCCTCGGCCACGCGCACCTTGGCGAACAGGATCGAGCGCCGCACCGTGGCGCCGCTGACGATGCAGCCGCTGGCCACCAGCGACTGCATCGCCACCCCACGCCGCCCGTCGTCGTCGAACACGAACTTGGCCGGAGGCAGCTGGCGCTGCTGGCTCAGGATCGGCCAGTCGTCATCGTAGAGGTTGAGCTCGGGCTGGACCTGGCACAGGTCCATGTTCGCCTCCCAGTAGGCGTCCACCGTGCCGACGTCGCGCCAGTAGGGGCGACCGTCGACCTTGTTCACGCAGCTGCTGTCGAAGCGGTGGGCGTGCACCGGCATGCGCGCCAGCAGGGCGGGGATCAGGTCGTGTCCGAAGTCGTGGCTGGACGCGGCGTCCGCGGCATCGCGCTCGACCGCATCCAGCAGCACCGTGGTGTCGAACAGGTAGATTCCCATGCTCGCCAGAGCGAGGTCGGTCCGCCCTGGCACGGGTGTCGGCCGCGCCGGCTTCTCCTCGAAGGCGACGATGCGGTCCTCGGCATCCACGGCCATCACGCCGAAGGCGCCGGCCTCGGCCAGCGGCACCTCCACGCAGGCCACGCTGACCGTGGCGCCGCGGGCCACGTGCTCCTCGAGCATCACCGCATAGTCCATCTTGTACACATGGTCGCCACCCAGCACCAGCACGTAGGCTGGCGCCGACTCGGTGACCAGGTCGCGGTTCTGCCATACGGCGTCGGCCGTGCCGCAGTACCAAGTCTCGCCCCGCTGCTGCTGGGCCGGCGCGACGTCCACGTATTCGCCCAGGCTTCCGGCCAGGAAGCCCCAGCCGCGCTCGATGTGACGGATCAGGCTCTGTGCCTTGTACTGCGTGAGCACACCGATGCGGCGCACGCCCGAGTTGACACAGTTGCTGAGCGCGAAGTCGATGATCTTGAGCTTGCCGGCGAACGGCATCGCCGGCTTGGCGCGCCGGTCCGTCAAGGGACCCAGGCGGCTGCCGCGCCCGCCGGCCAGCACGACCGCGTAGGTGTGCTGGGCGAGGTGGTTGTGGCGCTGAATCACCATCGTGTGCCCCCACGGCCGATGGCCGGATGGAGCGA
>CAZQPN010000252.1:0-4968 GCA_964595215.1 uncultured Rubrivivax sp.
TCCTGGCCAACGCCAGCATCAACCGGCTGCTGTTCAACGGGCGCGGGTTCGTGGTAGTGGGGTGGAATGACGATGGGCACCTGCGGTGACAGGTGCCCATCGTGGTGAGGGACCCCCTCCGGCCCGCCCGGGCGGGATCCGGGTCAGCGGTTGTTGTCGATGCGCCAGTGCTGACGGGTGCGGATCGGCGGGATCGGAGGTTTGGGCTCGGCGACGTCGAAGGTTCCAGGTCCGGTGCCGCCGATCAGGAACGGCACCTGGGTCGGCGTGCCGTTGATGTCGATCGTCACGATACCGCCGACCGGCGACGGCGGCAGGCCGCCGCCGATGATGGGCGACGGTGGGCTCGGCACGCCACAGAAGAGCGGGAACTTGTAGGCGTGGGCCTGGCCGAGGTCGGCGGCGCAGATGTTGGCGTTGGCCGGTGTCGGACGGTTGGTGCCGAAGTAGGTCGCGCCGGCGATCGAAAACGGCGCATTGACGACCTTCTCGCCGTTCGTCGCCAGTTCGATGTAGCAGCCCTCGGGGTCATTGAGGATGGCCGGTACCAGCGTCGGCTGCATCGACGCGTTGTCGATCTTGGCCACGCGTGTCAGGTCGGCGATCGTCAGCGGCGCGGCGCGCGGTGCCCCGACCTCGTCCTTCAGCAGCACGAACTTGTCGCTAGTCGAGGTCAGCAGCGGCTTCTCGCGATCGCCGGTGCCGACCAGTACGGCAACGAAGTACTTCGTCACGACGACGTCGGGCGGGAAGAAGACCTTGCCTTCGACCTCGCCGATCTTGACGGCGATCGTCGCACTCCAGCTCGCCGGGTCGATCAGGTTCTTGTCCGGCCCTGGGAAGTCGACGCGGTAGACCCCGCCGCGCACGTCGGCCACGTAGGCGCGATCCGGCTCACCGTCGCCGTCGACGTCGACCACGGTGACGTCCGACGGCACCGAGTAGTCGGTGGCCAGTTCCTTGATGCGTGCGCCGGTCGCGGCATTCACGATGTAGATTCGGTTGCCGATGCCGCTGCTGCCGTTCTGGTCCTCGGCCGGGTCGTAACCGCCGCCCATGATCAGGATCGGTGGCCGGCTGGCGTCGGCGCTGCTGGTGACGACGGCCTTAGGCATCGACCAAGTTTGGCCAAGCGCCGCGTAGTCGCCTGCGCCTCCCTGGATGTGCCATTTGTACGACGGCGCACTCTTGCTGGTGACATCAAAGGCGTAAACGCTGCGGCCGCCGCGCCGCATCGTCGGAAAGATCCAGGCCTTGGTCACGGTATTCGGATCGGAGTACAGCGCGTAGACACCGATCGGTCCGTCCATGCCGTAGGGCTTGGGCTCCGTGCCCAGCGGCGCCGCCACCGTGGCCCCGGCCGCGTCGGTCTCCGGCAGATGGACCGTCGGCACGCCGTTGCGCAGCCGCTCCAGCAGCGCGTAGTGCTCCGGCGCGACGAAGCTCCAGAGCTCTCCGCCGCCGCCGACCTTCTTGCCGTCGACGGCGCGGAAGAAGCCGTCGTTGGAGCCGTAATACACCACCACACCGCCGCCGCCGTAGTTCAGTGCCACCGGCCGCGAGTGCAGCACATCGCCGTGCACGCTGTGGCGCACGCCGGTGCTGCCGAGCGGCGTCGCCGTGCCGGCGTTGTCGTACGAGCCGACGAGGGCCTCCATGCCCGCGCCGGCAGCGACGTTGTTCTCGCCCCGGGCCCAATTCACCATGTCGACGCTCAGACCGCTGCTGGCGGCGGTGAAGTCGACCAGGGACGCCCCGGACAGTGTCTTGACGTTGCGCGACGAGGCATTCTGCAGGTTGGCCTCGCGCAGGCGCTGCGCCGCGCCGCCTTTGTCGACGATGCTGCCGTCCGGACTGTCGCTGGCCGAGGCCGGGCTCCCCGACGGCATCTGGGCAAAGTAGACGCTGGGCTCGGTCCAGAAACTCTGAGACGTGGCGGTGAACAAGCCGGTGTCGGAACCCACCGCAGGATCGCCGTTCCTATCCACGAGCGACAGCGTGCCGTTGACCATCGCCAACTGGAACTGCTTGAGGTTCCCGACCCAGCGCGGCGCCGCCTTCGCATCCGGCCGAAACATCCCAACGAAGATCTGGTTCAGAAAGGTGCCCTGCGTCGTCGTCGAGACCGGCAGCGTGGTTGCGGTGAAGACGCTGTCGACCGCGGCGATGTTGGACAGGATGGTCTTGAAGGCGTTGACCAGGGCGTAGAGGTCGCCACCGACCTCGATGTAGCCGGCCGCGCCGACGCCGCCTACGGCGGCCATTGACTTGAGCAGCTTTCCCTGGTCGGCGTCGGGCTTGTCGTTGTAGGTGTTGATCGCGTAGGTGAAGACGCGCTGAATGCCGGCGGCGTCGCTGACGTCGGTATTGGCCAGGAAGTAGGACCACTCATCGGCGTAGCGGTTGGTGTCGGACGTCACTGCCGACAGCGCCGGTGGCGTGTAGTTGATGTTCTTGAAGATCGTCGGGCCGCCGTTGCTCGGCTCACTGTTCGGGTAGGTGTTGCCGACCAGCACTACGTAGTTGTTGCCGCACACCGCCGCACCCGAAAGCGGGCTCTTGTAGACCGCTTTCGTCGCGTTGGTGAAAGCGTTGACGTCGTCGAGCACATTGGGCTTGGAATAGCGGATCGGGCCGTAGCCCTGGGCGCCCACCGGGCTGCCCCCATTTGGCTCGGCCTGGCCGGCCAGGCCGGGGTGCGTGTGGCCGCCGAAGTACTTGAAGATCTCGTAGTAGGCCGCGCCATAGTTGGCGCTCGACGGTGCCTTGTACTCGGGGTCCTGGATCTTGGCGTCGATGGTGTCGAGCCGGTCGATGATCGCCCGGCAGCTGCTGCCGGCGGTCGCCGCCGTGCCGGTCAGTGCCTGGACGGCGAAGTTGACGATGCCGACCCCATGGCCGTTACTGGCGACCGACTGCTGGCCCATCAAGCTGAGACCGATGTTTACTTTCAGCGCTTCGCTGCTGCCCGAGCACACGAGCTCGTTGAGCACCAGCTTGAAAGCGCGCAGCTGCACCTGGCCCTGCGTCAGGCTGGATGCACCGGCGAAGATCTGGGTCGAATAGCCCAGGCAGATGGTCCTCTGCGCCGCCGGCAGCGCATTGCACTTGGCGTCGACCGAGGCCTTGCTCCAGGCCTGGTTGTTGGCCGACCAGTTCGATGTGTTATCGAGCAGGAACATCACGTTGGGGCTGCCGGTGCCACTGGCGGCAGGGCCGTAGATGTCGGTGTCGGCGGCGAGGCTGTCGCCGAGCGGCAGCAGCCACAGCGTCGCGAGCGCCAGGGTGGCCAGGCGCTGGCGGTCAAACGGGAGGACGACGGACATCGGATTCTCCTGGGATCTCGGTGATAGGGGCAGCCGGTTGGCGCCTTGGCGAGCCGGCAGCCTCAGTTGCAGACCGGCACCGCGGTCGTCGGCACGCGCACGCCGACGCCTTGCACGACGTCGACGCTCGTATTAGTCACGACGTCGACCGCGCGCACCGTGATCGACCAAGCTGTGTTCGAGCACAACGAAGGGGCCTGCTTGGCGGTGCCGACGGTGCCGCCGGCGATGACGCCGAGGCCGGAGCTCCCGGCACTGCCACTGCCGAAGCAGCCGAGGTCGGCGGGATTCGAAGGATCCAGCTTTGCTGGTGGAATCGGATAGGCCGTCAAGCACCTGGGTCCCGCACGCGGCACGCCGTCAACGGTCACGACCGGAAGGCTGGTCGCAATGTCGTTGACGCCGTCGGCATTGATGTCGACTTGGAACGGCGCCGCGTTGACCGCTGCAGTGACAACGGCGGCGTTGTTGGCGAAGTCGGCCGAGCTGAGCAGCCGGTCGATGGCGTCGTTGGCAGCCGTGATCGCCTCGTTGCGCCACTGCATGTTGCCGATCACCTGCGTGCTGGTGATCGAGCCGCGGAAGGCGGCTGCCGCAAGGATGGCCGCGGTCAGCAGCATCACCATCGCGACCAGCAGCACCGAGCCGCGCTGGCGTGCGCGCGTGGAATGCAGCATCTTCATCACTCCCTCCGGCTGCCGACGTTGACCAGCCGCACCGTGCTCGACAGCAGCGTGCGCTTGAAGCCATCGGCCGGCGTGACGACAGCTGCCCCCAGCGTGTAGGTGCGCGCGTCGGTATAGCCGGGCGTGACCTGGGTGCTGCGTGCCAGCAAGTGGACGCGCACCGCGACGACGTTGTTCCGGCGCCACCCCGGTGATGCCGGCGACGCCGAGGTATTGGTCGGGCTGGCCGTCGCCGTTGGCGTCGACACCGAACTCGAACTGCAGGTTCTCGATACCCTCGGCGAGCGGCGTGTCGCGTCGCTCGCCGTCAATCCACTCGATGCGGCGCAGCGTCGGGATGCCGTCGCCGGCAGCGCAGTCGTTGCAGCTGGCCACGTAGTAGGCCCGATGCGCCACCCGGAACACGCGCGGGTTGACACCGCCGCAGCCTGTTGCACCTGGCAGCGGCTCAAGCCTGCGGTCTAGATCGCCAGCACCCGAGCCGACGCGCAAGGGGTCGGTTTCCTCCGCTTGGCAGCGCGACGACTGCACGTAGAAGTTGCCGGCGGCCATCGCCGCCGGGGCGATCGCGCCGCGCGTGTCCGCGTGGCGCACCATCAGGCCCATCGTGCCCGGCTGTCGTGTCTGGCCGCAGCCGATCGCCGTGGCAGCCGCTATGCCCTGAATCGCCGTCGGCAGTTGAAGTGGCGCCGCAGACCACTCGAACTCCGCGCTCGTGGCTGCAGCAGGGCAGGGCCCCGGCAGCGTGTAGGTCAAGCCAAGCGGCTCGAGGTCGTCCGGGTTGAACTCCCCGTAATACCCGGCATGCATCAGGTCCTCGGTCAGCAGGTCGAGCGCGAAGCGGGCGTTCTCGTGCTGGCGCGTCACGCGTTCGAGCTCGGCCTGGTTGCCGCTGTTGCGCGAGAACAGCACCGCCAGCGCGGCCAGGATCAGCGTGCCGATGGCCAGCGCGACCA
>CAZQPN010000253.1:0-4962 GCA_964595215.1 uncultured Rubrivivax sp.
GTCCGGCCGATTCAGGGCGACGAGTTCAGCGTGATGGATGTCGCGTCAGGGTCGGCAGCGGCCAGTCGCCGGCCTGGACGAGCGGAAGGAGGTTGACTGTGCGCGCCGACTGAACTTTGACCACCTGCTGGTCAATTTTCGGTCGGCGTCAACACAAGGACGTCCTGCAGCACCTCCCGACCGAGCGCGCCAGCGCGATCGGCAAACTGCTGCCGCAGCGCTGGCCGCCAGCGACCTGACGGCCTCTACGGGGGGCTCGGCGCCTGTCAACCTGTGTTGGCAAGCTGCTTAAGCTGCTACTTACGCTTAAGCATACAGACTTTGAGCCGATAGCTCACGGCAACGAGGCTGCCCCTGGTCTCGAACCATCTGTCTGCAAAGGTAAGCACGCATGAACTTCCTGACTAGGTTGAATATCGGGGCGCGCCTCGGCGCAGCCTTCGCGCTCCTCCTCCTACTTCTCATGGGCCTCGGCGGGCTTTCCGTCATCAGTCTGGGCAAGGTCAACGGCGCCACCGAAGACATCGCCACCAACTGGCTTGTGGCGACCCGCGAGCTCGGCGACGTAAGCAGCTCGCTCAACCGCATGCGTCGCATCGAGGCGAATGCGGTGATGTACTCCGACCCCTCAGAGCAGCAGCGTGAATACACCCGCTGGCAGCAGGCCAAGGCCGACGCAGATCGGCACTGGAGCGCCTACGAGGCCACGGTGACTACCGACGCGGAACGCAAGCTGCTCGCCGAGACGAAGGAGGCGCTCGTTGCCATGGCGGCTGCCCAGACGCAACTGTTCTCGATGAAGCGCGGCAGCCCCGAGTCGGACATCGCAGCACGCGAGCACTTCGCAACGAAAACGCGGACCGCCACGGAAGACGCCATCGACAACCTCGTCAAGCTGCTGGACTACCAGGGCAAGGGTGCCGACGCAGCGTTCCTTGCCTCGCAGCAGGAATATTCCTCGACGCGCAGCATCGTCATCGCGATGGTACTGGTCGCGCTGGCTCTTGGCACCTTCCTGGCCTGGGCCATTACCCGCTCCATCTCCCGGCCCATTGAACGTGCCGTCGAAGTCGCGGAGACGGTGGCCAATGGCGATCTCACGTCGCGCATCGAGGTGAACTCGAACGACGAAACCGGCAAGTTGCTCGCGGCACTGAAGCGGATGAACGAGAAGCTGGCCGGCATCGTCGGTCAGGTGCGCAACAGCGCGGACTCCATCGCCACCGGCTCCACACAAATTGCCACCGGCAACGCCGACCTGAGCCAGCGGACCGAGGAGCAGGCCAGCAACTTGCAGCAGACGGCCGCCTCGATGGAGCAACTGACGGCCACCGTCAAGCAGAACGCTGAGACTGCCCAGCAAGCGACGCAACTGGCCTCGAGCGCGTCCGGCGCTGCCGCACAGGGCGGTCAGGTGGTGCAGAAGGTGGTGTCCACCATGGGCAGCATCACAGAATCGTCGCGGCGCATCGCCGACATCATCGGCGTCATCGACGGCATCGCGTTCCAGACCAACATCCTGGCGCTTAACGCCAGCGTCGAGGCGGCACGTGCCGGCGAACAGGGCCGTGGCTTCGCGGTCGTCGCCGGTGAGGTCCGCAACCTCGCCCAGCGCAGCGCCCAGGCAGCCAAGGAAATCAAGAGCCTCATTGGTGAGAGCGTGACCAGTGTGGAGGCTGGCTCGAAGTTGGTGGAGGACGCAGGCAAGGCGATGGAGAACATCGTCACGCAGGTGCAGCGTGTCAGTGACTTGATGGGTGAAATCAACGTCGCCAGCGCTGAGCAGTCCAGTGGCATCGGTCAGATTGGCGATGCCGTAGCACAGTTGGACCAAGTGACGCAGCAGAACGCCGCGCTGGTCGAAGAGAGCGCCGCTGCGGCCGAGAGCCTGCGGCACCAGGCAGCCCAGCTGGCGCATGTGGTGGCGCAGTTCAAGGTCGATACCCACGCGGGTGCCGACACACGTCGCGGTCCGGAAAGCGGCCGCGAACTCGAGGCCGTGACTTCGGCGCCGTTGCGACAGGCACGACCTGCCGCGCCCGGGCGGCCCGTGGCTCGCGCGTCTTACCCGAAGCCGCAGACGACCGCTGAAGCGACCGAGTCCTGGGAGACCTTCTGATGTCGGCCTCGACCACAGCCGAAATTCAGGCGCTCGCCGCCGCGCCCACTCAGACGGACGGGCCCGTGCCGGCGAAAAGCAGGCGCCCGGGCGGTGACTACCTCACCTTCTGCGTCGGCGAAGTTCAGTATGCCATGGACATCCTCAAGGTCCAGGAGCTGCGCAGCTTCGAGACTCCGACGCGCATCGCAGGCGCACCACGCTGCGTCCTCGGCGTCAGCAACCTTCGCGGCACCGTTGTCCCTATCCTGGACCTGCGGCAGTTGCTAGGGTCCACGGAGCCGCAGCAGGACGAGTCCACCATCGTCATTGTCCTGGCGCTGGCGCATCAGGTCGCCGGTGTCGTCGTTGACTCGGTCACCGACGTCGTGACGCTCGTCGGTGACCAGGTCCGTGATGCTCCGACGATGCGCAGTGGCGCGATGGCCTCGCACATCAGCGGCCTATACCCGCTCCACGGTGACGGTGGGAGCGACCAGCACATGCTGGTGCTTCTGGACATCGAGTCGCTGGTCGCAGATTACGTGGCGGCGAACCTGCTCGCTTGACGTCCGGCGGGACCCGGCCGCCATTGAGGCGGCGACCGGGCCTGCTGCAGCGCGACCACCAGGACCGTGCCAGTGACTGTCCAGCCGTGAGCGTCCAGCCACCCCATCTTGATCGGCGCTGAGCCCGCCATGACGATGGCGGCCACAAATCCGAACAGGTGGGGACCTATGCAACCCAATTCGCAGCGGCGCGTGCACGGCGCCGAGTTCAAGGCGCAGGTCCTGGCCGAGTGCCAGCGCCCTGGTGCCTCGGTGGCGGCCGTCGCGCTGGCCCACGGTCTGATCGTCAACCTGGTGCGCAAGTGGCTCGTCGGCCGAGGTCTCAAGCGCACCGGTCTGGTGGCGCCGAGTACGGCGACGTGCTCAGCGCCGAGCCAGGTTGCGCCGTGCGCCGCGCCGCTGCAGTTCGTCCCCGTGGAGCTGGCCGCCGCCGGCGTCGTCGATCAAGCCGCTGGCGCAGCGCCAGCCGAGCCGGTCCCCTGTGCCGAACCGCCGATCCATATCGAGCTGCACCGCGGCAGCGCGCAACTCAGCGTCCGCTGACCGTCGTCGCAGGCGGCCACCTGCGCGGCCTGGCTGCGCAAACTTGCCGACACAGCGCTGAAGTGACCTGGCAGCATGATCAGGATCGACACCCTGTGGCTGTGCACGCAGCCCGTGGACATGCGCGCCGGCGCCGAACACCGCGTCGGCGCCGGGCGCGCCGGCGGCGCTGGCGCTCACCCGTGCGCAGTTCGACGTCCTGGTGCTGGGCCTGCCGTGGCAGCGGCTGCACGAGATGAGCACGATCGTTCGGGCGTGACGCCCCGGGTGTGATGCCGAGGGTGTGATCCCGCTGCGCTGACAACGGCACTTGTGCCGATGGCGCGCAGCGCCGCGCTGCGGCACGATGCCATGCATGCTCGGCATGCGCAGTCTTCCCCCGGTGGGCCTGACGGGTCTGCCCCTGGAAGCTGCGGCGCTGATCGCGCAGAGGCACCAGCTGTTGCCAACCTGTGGCAAGGCTCAGTGCTCAAGTCCGTGCTCGGCGTCGATCGGAGGTCCGCCGACGCGCCACTTGTGGCCAGACCGCTTCGGGTATCACCGGCAGGTGCTGGAAGCCAGGTCGCGCGAAGAAGTAGCCCTGGAAGAGGGTGATGCCTTCGTCCTGCAGCGCCATGCACTCAGCTGGGCTCTCGATGCCTTCGGCAATGACCTTGATGCACAGTTCATCGCACAAGCGCACGATGCCGGACACGATGGCCCGGCGTACACGGTCGGCGTCCACACTGCGCGTCAAAGCCATGTCCAGCTTGACGATGTCGGGCTGGAAGTCGGCGAGGAGATTCAGCCCAGAGTGACCTGCCCCGAAATCATCGATGGCCGTGGTGATGCCCTGACGCCGGTACTCCACGAATATGTTCTTGAGGTGCGCATGGTCCCGCACCTGCTCGCTCTCGGTGACTTCGAAAATCAGGCGTTCAGGGGGAAAACTCGCTTCCGCTGCCGCTTCCAGCGTGGCGCGAATGCACGCCTCCGGACGATAGACAGCGTTCGGGAGGAAATTGATGCTAAGCATGCCCTGCAGTCCCAGACGGCTGGCCAGGTCGATGGCCGTGACGCGACAGGTCTGATCGAAGCTGTACCGGTTCGAGTCGTCGACCTTGCCGAGGACGACTGCAGCGCCCTCGCCGCCTTGTCCACGAACCAGCGCCTCGTAACCGAAGATCGCGCGCTGAGACGCGTCGACGATGGGCTGGAATGCCATGGTGATGGGAATCTCCAGGGGGTTGCGGTTGCGGCAATCGCGACAGCCCGCGGGAACAAATGCTGGCAGACCCGGCGCTTGCACCGGATAGATTCGGTCGCCTTCGGGCATTGCTTTCTGGAAGTCGGTCATCGTGAGTCGTGAGCGGCAAGAGGGGACTAGGGCTCGTACGCCTCAGCAGTGTCCTCGGTGACTGCCTGCAAGATGGCTCGAACAGAGGGTTGTTAAGGCCTCTACTGCGCTCACGCAGCGATTCGGAGGCGCGAGCTCCTGCTGTTCTCGACGCACGGGAACAAGCGCCGCGGAGTCCTGCCCCGCTGACCGACAGCTTCACGGCCTGCTGACAGCGTAGGTCAATGCCTGGTTCGGGTCGAAAGTCCCAGTTCGCCGCCAGCGGGAGCAGTCGTTGGCCGGGCATCGTCGCGGAGTGGCTGAACCTCCTGCTGGCCCTGCCGCCATCGAAGGTCAGGTTCCGAGGTACACCTGACAGCCTCGGCGCGCGTCAAGGTAGTTGTCGCCTCATTTATGCGGCCAGCGGCTGCATAAGC
>CAZQPN010000254.1:0-4958 GCA_964595215.1 uncultured Rubrivivax sp.
TCGTGCGTCAGGAACACCAGCCTGCGCCCGGCGATGCTGATCTGCGCCGACAGCCGCGCGCCCTTGGTGCCGATGGCGTCCTTGATGACCTGCACCGTCAGCGTCTGGCCCTCGAAGACGCGGCGCTCGATCGGCACCGGCGGCGACTCCTGGCGCGTGCCGTTGCCGTTCGGGTCGTGCAGATCGGCCACGTGCAGGAAGGCCGCGCGCTCCAGCCCGATGTCGACGAAGGCGCTCTGCATGCCAGGCAGCACGCGCGCCACCTTGCCCAGGTAGACGTTGCCGACCAGGCCGCGCTCGAGCGTGCGCTCGAGGTGAAGCTCCTGCAGCGCGCCGTTCTCGATGACGGCCACGCGTGTCTCCTGCGGGGCCCAGTTGATCAGGATGTCCTGGCTGGCCATGGCCGCAGTCTACCGAGCGTGGCAGCGCTTCCAGGGCGGGCGTTACCCGCGGTCCGTGCGGCCGCGAGGCTACGGCGCCAGCGGCACCCCCGACAGACGCAGCAACTGCGCCGTCTCGTGCAAGGGCAGCCCCATGATGCCGCTGTGGCTGCCGTCGATGTGGGCGATCCACGCCGCCAGCGCGCCCTGGATCGCGTAGGCCCCGGCCTTGCCGAAGGGTTCGCCGCCGTCGACGTAGGCCGCGATGGTGGCCGCCGGCATCGGCGCGAAGCGCACGCGCGAGACCGACAGCGCCTCACGGCGCTGTCGGCCGGCCTGCACCGCCACCGCTGTCAGCACGCGGTGCGTGCGGCCGGACAGCGCCTGCAGCGTGGCACGCGCGTCGCCCGCGTCGACCGGCTTGCCCAGGATGCGACGGCCGAGCGCCACCGTCGTGTCGGCGGCGAGGATGACCCCCGGCGGCAGCGCATGGCGCCGGTGGCGCGCGACCGCAGCGTCGAGCTTGAGCGCGGTCACGCGCTGCACATACGCGGCCGGTACCTCGCCCGGCAACGGAGCCTCCAGCGCCTCGGCGTCCTCGTGCGGGTCGGGCAGCAGCAGCACCGGCTCGACGCCGATCTGCGCCAGCAGCTGGCGCCGGCGCGGGCTCTGCGACGCGAGGTAGACCCTGGGTCCGGACGTCATCGCGGGCCCGTATGGCCGGCCACGGCCGGGGGCGATCCGACCGGGCCGACGGGTCGGGCGGTTCGGTCGAGCGGATCGGCCGGCACGTTCACTCGCGGTGGTAGGGGTGGCCGGTGGTGACGCTCCAGGCGCGATAGAGCGCCTCGACCAGCAGCACGCGCGCGAGCGCGTGCTGCAGCGTCAGGTCCGACAGGCGCAGCGTCTCGTCGGCGCTCGCCTTGAGCGCCGGATCGAGCCCGTCCGGGCCGCCGATCAGCAACGCGACGTCTCGCCCATCGCCCTGCCAGAAGGCCAGGCGCTCGGCCAGCTGCGCGGTGCTGCGGCGGGTGCCGTGTTCGTCGAGCACGACGCGCCGGCAGCCCTTGCCCAGGGCCTGCAGCGCAGACTCGAAGCGCACCGCCTCGGCCGCCATGCACTGCGCCGCGGTGCGGCCGGCGCGCGGCTCGGCCTTCAGTGCCTTCAGCTCGAAGCGCCACTCGGGGGGCAGCCGCTTGGCGAAGCCGCCGCAGGCCGCGTCGGCCCAGGCCGGCTGGCGCTGGCCGACCGCGATCACCTGCAGGCGCATCGCCTCAGCCGCGCGGCGTGCCCTTGCGCACAGGTGACTTGGCGGCCGGCCGGCGCGCCGCCGTGGCGCGTGGCGTGGCGGGCTTCTTCGCCGCAGGCTTCTTCGCCGCGACCGGCTTCGCAGCGGATGCCTTCGCAGCCGGCTTCTTGGCGGAACCGGGCCGCTTCGTGGCGGGCGGCTTCGCCGCCGGCTTGGCGGCCGTGGCCCGGCCGCGCACCGTCGTGCCCGGGGTCGGCTTCGTGCTCTCGGCCTTGCCTGCGGCCGTCCTGGGCGCGGCGCGGCGCGACGGTGCCGCCTCGGCCACCGGCGGCTCGGAGGCCTTGGGCAGCCCCTTGGTGCCGCTGGCGACCTTCATGCGCACCGGTTTCTCGCCCCAGATCTCCTCGAGGTGGTAGTACTCGCGGATCGCCGGCTGCATGATGTGGGCGACCGCGGCGCCGCAGTCGACGATGATCCACTCGCCGTTGTCCTCGCCCTCGGTGCGCAGCACCTGCATGCCGCGCTCCTTGACCGTGTCGCGCACGCTCGCCGCCAGCGCCTTGGTCTGGCGGTTGCTGGTGCCCGAGGCGATGATCACGCGCTCGAACAACGGCGACATGGCCTCGGTGTTGAACACCGCGATGTCCTGGGCCTTGACGTCTTCCAGGCCATCGACGATGGCGCGCTGCAGTTTTCGGATGTCCATTCAGCGGGCGGTGCCTTCCCTGTAGAGAGCGTGTTGGTCAATATAGCCTGCCACCGCGGGGGGCACCAGGTCATCGATGGGTGCGCCGCGCGCGACACGGTCGCGGATGTCGGTCGACGAGATGTCGAGCATCGCCAGCGGCACGACCCGATGCGGGTGCCGCATCACGTCCGGGTTCGGCGCCATCGCCGGTCCCGGCCGGTTCGCCACCGCCAGCGTCACGCGCTGCAGCAGCTCGGGCCAGTCCTGCCAGGTGTGCAAGCTGGCGTACTGGTCGGCGCCGATCAGCAGCACCCACTCGGCCACGCCTGCGGCCTCGGGCGCAGCCTGCAGCGCGCGCACCGTGTCCAGCGTGTAGGTCGGTCCGTCGCGATCGAGCTCGATGCGATCGAGCACGAAGCGCGGCTCGCCCTCGATGCACAGCCGCACCATCGCCTCGCGGTCGCTGCCGGGCGTGATGACGCGCGTCTTCTGCCACGGCCGGCCGGCCGGGATCCAGCGCACCTCGTCGAGTCCGAGGTCGTCGAGCGCGCTGCGCGCGAGCGCCACGTGCGCCCGGTGCGGCGGGTCGAAGCTGCCACCGAACAGGCCGATGCGGCTCATCCCGGGGCCGTCACCGTGCCGGGCGCGCCGGCGGCCCAGTCCGCCCAGTCGCGCGGGCGCAGGAAGTCGCTGTACAGCCGCGCCTCGGGCGTGCCGGCGGCCGGCTGCCAGGCGTAGCGCCATTTCACGATCGGCGGCATCGACATCAGGATGCTCTCGGTGCGGCCGCCGCTTTGCAGGCCGAACAGCGTGCCGCGGTCGAACACGAGGTTGAACTCGACGTAGCGCCCGCGCCGATAGGCCTGGAAGTCGCGCTCGCGCTCGCCGTAGTCCGTGTCGCGCCGGCGCTGCACGATCGGCAGGTAGGCCGTCAGGAAGGCGTCGCCCACGGCCTGCGTCATCGCGAAGCTGCGCGCGAAGCCGAGCTCGGCGAAGTCGTCGAAGAAGACGCCGCCGACGCCGCGCGGCTCGCCGCGGTGCCTGAGGAAGAAGTACTCGTCGCACCACTGCTTGAAGCGCGGGTAGAGCGCCTCGCCGAACGGGGCCAGCGCGTCGCGGCACGTGCGGTGGAAGTGCGCGGCGTCGTCCTCGAAGCCGTAGTAGGGCGTCAGGTCCATGCCGCCGCCGAACCAGACCACCGGCTCGGCGCCGGGCGGCAGGGCGGCGAACATGCGCACGTTCATGTGCGCCGTCGGCACGTAGGGGTTGCGCGGGTGCATCACCAGCGACACGCCCATCGCCTCGAACGGCGCGCCGGCCAGCTCGGGCCGGTGTTGCGTGGCCGACGGCGGCAGCGTCGGGCCGCGCACGTGGCTGAAGTTGCAGCCGCCTCGCTCGAACACGCCGCCGTCCTCGACCAGCCGGCTCAGCCCGTCGCCCTGCAGCCGCTCCTCGGGGCCACGCGTCCAGCCGTCGCGCAGGAAGTCGTGGCCGTCCTCGGCCTGCAGGGCGTCGATGATGCGGTCCTGCAGGCCCAGCAGGTAGTGGCGCACGGCGGCGGTGTCGGTCGTCATGGTGGCGAATGCCAGCGGATGGGTGAAGCGAGATCCGGACGATACCCCCGCACGCCGGCCGATCGGCGCGCGATCTCGGCCAGGTCGGCGTCGGCGTCGCCGCACAGCCGCAGGCAGGCGAAGATTCCGACCTCGCGGCGCCCGAAGTCGATGTGCGCCACCGCCAGCGGCACGTCGGCACCGACCGCCACACGGTAGAAGCCGCTGCGCCAGCCGGCGCCGGACGATCGCGTGCCTTCCGGCGCCAGCACCAGCCACAGGACCTCGCCGCGCCGCCGCGCGTCGCCCATGCGCTGCGCCATGTCGTCGACCGTCCGCCCCGGCTGCCTGCGGTCGACCGGCACACCGCCCAGGTAGCGCAGCCAGCGCCCGAGCAGTGGCACGCGGAACAGGCTGTCCTTGCCCCAGAACACGACATGCAGGCCCATGCCCCACTTGGCCAGCACGCCGACCACGAAGTCCCAGTTCGACGTGTGCGGGTGCACGATGACGACCCCTTGCCGCGCCGGCAGGCCGTCGAACACCAGCCGCCAGCCGGCCAGGCGCAGCAACGCCCGTGCGAGCCGGCTGCCGCGTGGCTGCAGCGGTCGGTCCGTCAGGTCGGTCGGCACGCGCGCGCCGGCGGCCGCCATCGCGGTGCTCAGCGCGCCTTGATCGCCCGGTGCCCGATGTCCCGGCGCCAGACGGCCCCCTCGAGGTGGATCTGCCCGACGCCCTCGTAGGCGCGCTGCTGCGCCACGCGCGCCGAGTCGCCGAGCGCGGTCACGCACAGCACGCGCCCGCCGCTGCTGACGAGCCGGCCATCGTGCAGCGCGGTGCCGGCGTGGAAGACCTTCAGGTCCTCCGCGTCGGCCGGCAGGCCGGTGATCGGGTCGTCGATGCGCGGCGCCGCCGGATAGCCGTGGGCGGCGATCACGACGCCGAGCGCGAAGCGGCGGTCCCACTGCAGCTCGGCTTGGTCGAGCGTGCCGTCGGTGGCGCGCATCAGCAGGTCGAACAGGTCGCTCTTGAGCCGCAGCAGGATCGGCTGCGTCTCCGGGTCGCCGAGCCGGCAGTTGAACTCCACC
>CAZQPN010000255.1:0-4955 GCA_964595215.1 uncultured Rubrivivax sp.
TCATGCGACGCAGGCGGTTGAAGGTGCCGATGTCCAGCCACTGCGCGACGATGAACGCCGTGCCCGACGCCACGGCGATGCGCCACGGTGCCAGCATCAGGGACAGCACGACCGCGACCGCGAACCCGACCCATGCCACGCGCCGGGCAGCCACCGGTCCGAGCGCCCGGTTCGTCAGGTCGGTGACGAGGAAGACGACCGGATAGGTGAATGCCCCCCACGTCAACCAATCGTTGATCGGAAATTGCACGGCCCAATTCGACAACACGACGACAAATGTCATCGCCAGAATGGGACGCCAAAGCGAAAGCAGGGATGAATTGAATTCGCGGCCGACGGAATTGCGAGATACCATGATGGATAATCAAACGTCTATTCTCAATTATAGGCGACTCATCGACGCCGACGCCGCCGGACAAGCCGGACAAGGGACGACGGCAAAGCCCAGAACGCACAGGGATCCTGTACAAGACAACTCGGACACCATGGCCAAGACCTATTCCCAATTGATGAAGCAGATCGACGATCTCCAACGCGAGGCAGCGGACTTGAAGCGCAAGGAGGTCGATGGCGTGATCAAGCGCATCCGCGAAGCCATCGAGGTCTACGGGCTGACAGCCGCCGACCTGGGGCTGGCGGCGGCCAAGGGCCCCGATGCCCAACGCGGGGTCGCCAAGCGCGTGGTCAAGGCCCGCGGCGGGCGCAAGTCCAAGACCGTCGCCGTCAAGTACCGCGACGAAGCGGGCAACACCTGGGGTGGTCGCGGTCCGCGACCGGCCTGGCTGCGCACGGCGCTGGCCGCGGGCAAGCAGTTGACCGACTTCGCCGTCTGACACACGGGCGCGTCCGCCGGCGCGCGGGCCCGCCACGATGCCGGCGCTCGCCCCATGACCATCGGACCACAGCGCATCGTCTGTCTCACCGAGGAGACCACCGAGTGGCTCTACCTCCTGGGTGAGCAGGACCGCATCGTCGGCATCTCCGGCTATACCGTGCGCCCGCGCCGCGCCCGCGCCGAGAAGCCGCGCGTATCTGCCTTTCTCGACGGGCGCGTCGACCGCATCGTCGAACTGGCGCCCGATCTGGTGATCGGCTTCTCGGACATGCAAGCTGCGCTGGCTGACAAGCTGATCCGTGCCGGGTTGAACGTGCTGGTGACCAACCAGCGCAGCATCGGGGAGATCCTCGACACGCTGCGGCTGGTGGCCGGCGTCGTCGGCGCGCAGGCCGCGGCGGAACGCTGGATCGACGACTGCCTGAACGAGCACGACCGCATCCGGGCGCGTGCCGCCGCCTGGCCACGCCGGCCACGGGTCTACTTCGAGGAGTGGGACGACCCGATGATCAGCGCCATCCAGTGGGTGTCCGAACTGATCGCCGTCGCCGGCGGCGAAGACGTCTTCCCTGAACTCGCGACCCGGGCCATGGGCCGCGACCGCGTGATCGCCGACCCGCTAGAGCCTGCACGGCGGACGCCGGATCTCGTCGTCGGGTCCTGGTGCGGCAAGAAGTTCCGTCCGGAAAAGGTCGCGGCGCGCCCCGGGTGGCAGGACGTGGCCGCGGTGCGCCACGGCCGACTGCACGAGATCAAGTCCTGCGACATTCTGCAGCCAGGCCCGGCGGCCCTGACCGACGGCCTGGCGCAACTGCACCGGCTCTGCGGCGACTGCGCTGCGGCGATGGCGTGAACCGGACGGGTCGCCCCCAAGCGGACGTCCCGCATGGCCCAGCCCGACGGAGTCCTGCGCGAGTTCGCCGGGCAGACCCGCCACGAAGCCGGGCGCACGGCTCAAGGCCGAGGCCGGCCGAACACCGACGGAGCGCGTGGCCGCATCCGCCACACACCTTGATTAATGAGAGCGCTTCTCATTCAAATGCACGCGGCGGCCGGGCGCGTTCCAGCGTGTGACACCGGTCGCGGCCGACGTCACCCGCTTCAGGGTTAGGCCTAGGTAGTCCGGCCATCCTCGTATGAACATGATTGCAGAAGTCGGTCGGGCGTCCTGCCCGCGTGCCGGCGCGAACCACGAGCGCGGAGACCCCCTGATGCAAAAGAGCCTCCACATCAACCCGGAGAAGTGCACCGGCTGTCTGCAGTGCGAGATGGCGTGCAGCTACGAGAACCACGGCACCTTCGCGACCGCCAAGTCGCGCATCAAGGTGTTCGACTTCCACGACACCGGCCGCAAGGTGCCCTACACCTGCACCCAGTGCGACGAGGCCTGGTGCCTGCACGCCTGCCCGGTCGAGGCGATCACGCTGGACAAGCTGACGGGTGCGAAAGTCGTCAACGACACCACCTGCGTCGGCTGCAAGGTCTGCACGATCGCCTGCCCCTTCGGCACCATCAACTACGTCCAGCAGACCGGCAAGGTGCAGAAGTGCGACCTGTGCGGCGGCGAGCCGGCCTGCGCCGATGCCTGCCCGACCGGCGCCATCACCTACGTGGACGCCAACTGGACCGGCATCGACCGCATGAAGGCCTGGGCCGACAAGCTCGGCAACCAGGCTTCGGCATAAGGAGTACGCACATGGCATGGGCAGGAAAGATCCTTCGCGTCGACCTCACGGCCGGCACCGTCAAGACCGAACCGCTGAACATGCAGTGGGCCCGCGAGTACATCGGCTCGCGCGGACTCGGCTCCAAGTACCTCGTCGAGGAGGTCGACCCCAAGGTCGACCCGTTGGCGCCGGGCAACAAGCTCATCTTCGCCACTGGCCCGCTGACCGGCACCATGGCCTCCACCGGTGGGCGCTACACGGTGATCACCAAGGGCCCCCTGACGGGCGCCATCGCCTGCTCCAACTCCGGCGGCTACTGGGGCGCGGAGCTGAAGTTCGCCGGCTACGACATGGTGATCTTCGAGGGCAAGTCCGCGAAGCCGGTCTACCTGTACGTCAACGACGACGTCGCCGAGCTGCGTGATGCCGGCCACCTGTGGGGGACCACGGTGTGGCACACCGAGGAGCAGCTCAAGAAGGACCACCAGGATCCGCTGCTGCGCATCTCCAGCATCGGCGGCGCGGGCGAGAACCAGGTGCTGTACGCCGCCGTCGTCAACGACCTGCACCGAGCCGCCGGCCGCTCGGGCGTGGGCGCGGTGATGGGCAGCAAGAACCTGAAGGCGGTCGCCGTGCGTGGCACCAAGGGCACGGCTAACCTGGCCGACCCCAAGGCCTTCTTCAAGGTCACGGCCGAGAAGAAGAAGATCCTGCACGACAACGCCGTCACCGGCCAGGGCCTGCCGACCTACGGCACCCAGGTGCTGATGAACGTCATCAACGAGATGGGAGCGCTGCCGACGCGCAACCACCGCGACGTCGCCTTCGAGGGCGCGAAGGACATCTCGGCCGAGGCGATGGCCACGCCGCGCCCGACCGACGGCAAGAAGCCGCTGGTGACGAACCAGGCCTGCTTCGGCTGCACCATCGCCTGCGGGCGCATCCAGAAGATCGACCAGGGCCACTTCACGGTGCAGAACAAGCCGCAGTACTGGGGTGCCAGCGGCGGCCTGGAGTACGAGGCCGCGTGGGCGCTGGGCGCGGCCAACGGCGTCAACGACCTGGAGGCGCTGCAGTACGCCAACGTGCTGTGCAACGAGCACGGCATGGACCCCATCAGCTTCGGCGCCACCGTGGGCGCGGTGATGGAGCTCTACGAGATGGGCGTGCTGACGAAGGAACAGATCGGCGTCGACGCCAAGTTCGGCTCGGCCGAGGCGCTGGCGGCCTTCGCCGAGATGACGGCCAAGGGCGAGGGCTTCGGCAAGGAAATCGGCCAGGGCAGCAAGCGGCTGTGCGCCAAGTACGGCCACCCCGAGATGAGCATGAGCGTCAAGGGCCAGGAGTTCCCGGCCTACGACAGCCGCGGCATCCAGGGCATGGGCCTGGCCTACGCCACCAGCAACCGCGGCGCCTGCCACCTGCGCGGCTACACCGTGGCCTCCGAGGTGCTCGGCATCCCGGTCAAGACCGACCCGCTGACGGCCGAGGGCAAGCCCGAGCTCGTGATCGCCTTCCAGGACGCCACCGCGGCCTACGACTCGGCCGGCCTGTGCGTGTTCACGACCTTCGCCTGGGGCCTGCCCGACCTGGCCGACCAGCTGCGCCCGGCCTGCGGCGAGGAGTTCACGCTCGAGAACGTGGCCAAGATCGGCGAGCGCATCTGGAACATGGAGCGCGACTTCAACAACCGGGCCGGCTTCACGTCCAAGGACGACAACCTGCCGCCGCGGCTGCTCAACGAGCCGGCCAAGACGGGCCCGGCCAAGGGCCTGGTCAACAAGCTGCCCGAGATGCTGCCCAAGTACTACGCGCTGCGCGGCTGGGACACCGACGGCCAGCTGAATCAGGACACGCGCGAGCGCCTGGGCCTGTGACCCGTCCGCGCCGTCCCGGGCAAGAAACCCGGGACGCACGCGGACCAGCCTGACCACGGGCGGTTCACCAGGACCGCCCGTTTCGCTTTCGAGGACTGCCAGACATGAGACACGTGATCCTGGGTGCCGGCCCCGCCGGCGTCATCGCCGCCGAGACCATCCGCAAGCACGCGCCCGCCGACGAGATCGTGCTGATCGGCGACGAGCCCGAGGCCCCCTACTCGCGCATGGCGATCCCCTACCTGCTGATCGGCAACATCGCCGAGAGCGGCACCCACCTGCGCCACGCCCCCGACCACTACGCGGCGCACCGCATCACGCTGCGCCGCGGCCGGGCCGTCAAGCTCGACAGCGCGGCGCGCAAGGTCCAGCTCGACGACGGCGAGTGGGTCGGCTTCGACAGGCTGCTGATCGCCACCGGCTCGTCGCCCGCGTCGCCGCCCATCCCGGGCATCGCCGGCCCCGGCGTCTACCCCTGCTGGACCCTGGCCGACGCACGCGCCATCATGGCGCTGGCCAGGCCCGGCGCGCGCGTGCTGCAGATGGGCGCCGGCTTCATCGGCTGCATCATCATGG
>CAZQPN010000256.1:0-4951 GCA_964595215.1 uncultured Rubrivivax sp.
CTGGCCGCCCTGGCGGTCGCGGCTGGAGTCGCGGGCGGCGCGGCGGCGGCCGGCCCGGCGGCCGTCGCGCCAACGGCGGGGGGCGACGCGGTCGTGCTCGACTTCAGCCCCGCCGAGCGCGCCGCGATCGCGGCGCACGGGCCCTGGCCTCCAGCGCTCGCGGACGACCCGAGCAACCGTGTCGCCCGCGATCCGCGTGCGGTGGCGCTGGGCCGGCGCCTGTTCTTCGATACCCGCCTGGCCGCCGACGACCGCACCGCCTGCGCCGCCTGCCACGTCCCGGCACGCGCCTTCCAGGATGGCCGCGTGACCGCCGTCGGCCTCGCCGCCGGCACGCGCAACACCCCGACGCTGCTCGACACCGGCGGCCGGCGCTGGTATGGCTGGGACGGCGCCAGCGACTCGCTGTGGGCGGCCAGCCTGCGCGCGCTGGTGGCGCCGCGCGAGATGGGTTCGTCGGCCGCTGCGGTGGCGGCGCTGGTGCGCGGGGACCCCGGTCTGCGCAAGGCCTATCGGGGCGTCTTCGGACCGCCAGGCGACGAGGACGAAACGGTGCTCGTCGACGTCGCCAAGGCACTGGCCGCCTGGCAGGGGACGCTGGTGTCGCCGCGCACGGCGTTCGACGACTTCCGCGATACCCTGCTGCGCGGCGACCGCGCGGCGGCGGCGCGCTACCCGCTGGCGGCTCAGCGCGGCCTGCGGCTGTTCGTCGGCGAGGGGCGCTGCAGCACCTGCCATGCCGGCCCGCGCTTCACGAACGGCGAGTTCGCCGACGTCGGCATGCCGTTCTTCGTGCCGGGTGGCGTCGATGCCGGGCGCCACGGCGGGCTGACGGCGCTGAAGGCCAGCCCCTACAACCGCCTCGGCCGCTTCGCCGACGACGGCGGCGCGGGGGCGGTGGCGACGCGCCACGTGGTCGCCGAACACCGCCACTTCGGCGAATTCATGGTGCCCGGCCTGCGCCAGCTGGCGCACACCGCGCCCTACATGCACGCTGGCAGCCTGGCGACCTTGTCCGACGTCGTGCGCCACTACAGCGACCTCGACGAAGACCGCCTGCACGCCGACGGCGAGCGCATCCTGCGGCCGCTGCGGCTGACGCCGGCGCAGGCGGCCGATCTCGAGGCCTTCCTGCGCAGCCTGTCGTCGACCGTCCCCGCCGCCGCGGTCGGCGATCGACGCGCCGACGGGCCGGCTGGGCCCGCCCGGTAGACTCGGGCGATGCGCATCGATTTTGTTTCCGACGTCGCCTGCCCCTGGTGCGCCGTCGGCCTGCACGGCCTGGAGCGGGCCCTGGAGCGGCTCGGCCCCGACGTCCCGGTGGAGCTGCACTTCCAGCCCTTCGAGCTCAACCCCGACCTCGGCCCCGAGGGGCGCGACATCGTCGAGTACCTGGGGGCCAAGTACGGCAAGTCGCCGGCCGAGATCGAGGAGACCCAGGCGCGCATCCGCGCGCGTGGTGCGGCGGTCGGCTTCGCCTTCGGCCCGCGCACGCGGACCTGGAACACCTTCGACGCCCACCGCCTGCTGCACTGGGCCGGTCTGCAGGGCGCGGCACGTCAGCGCGCGCTCAAGCACGCCCTGCTGACGGCCTACCACGGCGAGGGCCGCAACCCCGGCGCGGCCGACGTGCTGCGCGACGCCGCGGTCGCCGCCGGCCTGGACGGCGATGCCGCGGCCGAGGTACTGGCCTCGGGCCGCTACGCCGACGAGGTGCGTGCCGAGGAGCAGCGCTGGCAGGGCTTGGGCATCCACGCCGTGCCGTCGGTGGTGGTCGACGGCCAGCACCTGATCCAGGGCGGGCAGCCACCCGAGCTCTACGAGCAGGCGCTGCGCAAGATCGCCGCCGGGTCCTGAGATGTTCAAGCAACTCACCGCCTACCGCCTGGGCGCGGCGGGGGCGCCGGACTTCGACGCCCTCGCCGAGGGCCTGTCCAGGGCCCGCTTCCTGCCCTGCGCGCCGACCCAGCCGCTGTCCGTCGGCTGGGTGCCGCCGCGCGGCGAGGCCCATGCGCCCCTGATCGAGCGCATCGCCGGCGTCTGGCCGATGGCGCTGCGATTCGAGCAGCGGCTGCTGCCGGCCTCGGTGGTGCGCGAGCATGCAGAGCAGCAGGCCGCGCGCATCGAGCAGGAGACCGGCCGCCGCCCGGGCAAGCGCGAGCTGCGCGCGCTGAAGGAGGAGGCGACCTTCACGCTGCTGCCGCAGGCCTTCACGAAGCAGGCCACCGTGCACGCGTGGATCGCGCCCGGTCGCGGCAAGGACGCCGGCTGGCTGTGGCTGGACGCCGGCAGCCAGGCACGCGTCGACGCCGCCCTGACGGCCCTGGTGCAGGCGCAGCCGTCGCTGGCGCCGATGGCGCTGCACACCGCCGAGTCGCCGGCCGCGGCGATGCGCGAGTGGCTGGCCAGCGGCGAGCCCCCGCGCGGCTTCAGCGTCGACCGCGACTGCGAGCTGAAGGCCCCCGACGAGAGCCGCGCCGCCGTCCGCTACGCGCGCCATCCGCTCGACCCGGCCGACGTGCGGCGCCACCTCGACGCCGGCCTGGTGCCGACGCGGCTGGCGCTGACCTGGCAGGACCGGGTCTCCTTCGTGCTGACCGACGCGCTGCAGCTCAAGCGGCTGGCGGTGCTCGACGTCGTGCTGGAGGCCGGTGGCGCCGGCGCGGACGCCGGCTTCGACGCCGACGTCGCGCTGCTCGCCGGCGAGCTGCACACGCTGCTGCCCGGCCTCGTCGAGGCCCTGGGCGGCGAGGCGGTGCCGGGCACGGCCTGAGCGGCGCTGCCGGCGCGCCGCAACGGGCGCCCACTCCCAGCTTCCGGTCCGGCTATCGCTCCTCGGTCCACAGCGGCAGCGCCGCCACGCGCGACTCGATGTCGGCCACCATGCGCTCGTAAGCCGGCGCGCCGATGCCCCCGAAGCGTTCGACGAAAGCCGCCTCCGGCAGGAACTCGGGCAGGTCGGACACCTTCGGGATCAGGTCCGCGTCGCGCACGCCGGCGGCCAGCCGCTGCTGGGCGTCGGCGGCCTCGTCGACCGAGAGCTCGCCGAGCCGCACGCCGGCCCGGTTGACCGCCATGTCGTTGAAGCTGAAGCCGCTGCCGTCGTGGGCGTCGCTGACCTCCTTGGCCAGCCCGAGCACGTCCGCGAGCGCACCGCCGGCGCGCGCGGCAATCGCTGCCGACACCAGGTAGTGCTGCGCGAAGTCGACGCGGTCGCCCAGCACCACCGGCCGCCAGGGCAGGCGCGGCCAGGCGCGCGCCTGCGGCATCGAGCGGCTGAGCGGTCGCCCGGTGACGTACAGCGCCAGGGTCAGCAGCACGGCCCGGTTCTCTTCCGCCGCGTCGTGCCCGGCGGCCGCGCGTGCCTGTGCGAGCGCGAACATCGGCGGCAACAGCGATGCCACCCGCACGGCGCCGCGCGTGCCGCGCAGCGAATCGGCCAGGCGCACGTGGTAGTCCCGCAGGCGGGCCTGCTGCTCCGGCGGCATGACGCGTGCGAACAGGCGCTGGCGCACATCGTCGCGCCACTCGTAGACGACCTGCACCCGTTCCGTGCGCCACTGCACGCCCTTGAGCAGGGTGCGCAGCGGTGGCGTGTCGGCGGCACCGGGATCGATCCGGTCCAGCAGGAGGCCGGCCAGCGGCCGTGCCAGCCAGCCGGGGATGGCGAGGTCGCCGACGGACACTGCCCGCAGTTCGGGCAGTGACGTGCCGTCGCCCAGCGTCAGGTCGAGGTTGAACCAGCCGCCGGGCGGCCGCCAGGGCAGCGGCAGGCTGGCGCGCAGGCGCAGCGAGCCGTTGTCCAGCGTCACGTCGGCGGCGCCGCCGACGACGGCCGCGGCGTGTCCGACGAGCAGCTCGAGCTCGCGCGGCGTCGCGTTGATGACGTAGACGCGGCCCGGCTCGGCGCGCCGAGGGTCGTGCTGGCGCAGCAACTGGCGCGCCTGGTGGCGCAGTTGCAGCAGGGGCTGGGCGGTGGCGCTGGGCAGGCCGGTGACGCGCGGCGACGGCTCCCAGGCGGCCCACAGCACGGCGACGGCGGCGACCAGCAGTGCCGCCGTCAGCGCGGCCAGCACCCAGAGCCCGCGGCGCAGGAGTTGCATGGCGTCAGTCTGCCAGCTTCCGGCCGGCCGCCAGGTCGACAGGGGCGCCGGCGCGCGGGTTGATAATCATCGGCGGTGCCGCGACCGCGGCACCGCGACCCTGCGCCCACCATGCTCAACGTCTTCACGCTGGCCAACGGCCGACTGATGCAGCACGAGATCGACGGTCCGGCCGCGCTCGCGGGGCTGAACGCGGTGTGGGTGGACATGGAGGCGCCGACGCCGCAGGAAAAGGGCTGGGTGCTGTCGCGCTTCGGCGTCGCGATCCCGGACGATGTCACCGACGACGACATCGAGGAGTCGGCGCGCTTCTACGAGGAGGACAACGGCGAGCTGCACATCCGCTCGGACTTCCTCGTCGAGGGCGACCCCGAGCCCGACGGCGACCCGACGCGCAACGTGCGCGTGGCCTTCATCCTGCACGAGGCCACGTTGTTCACCATCCACGACGAGGACCTGCCGGTGTTCCGCCTGCTGCGTCTGCGCGCGCGGCGCACGCCGGCGCTGATCGAGGACGCCAAGGACGTGCTGCTCAAGCTGTTCGACACCGACGCCGAGTACTCGGCCGACACGCTCGAGGGCATCTACGAGCGGCTCGAGGTGGTCAGCGCGACGGTGCTCAAGCAGCAGGTGACGGACACCGTGGCGGCCGAGGCCTTGGCCGCGATCGCGCGCGAGGAGGACCTGAACGGCCGCATCCGGCGCAACACGATGGACACGCGGCGCGCGGTGAGCTTCATGATGCGCAGCCGCATGCTGGCGGCCGAGCAGTTCGAGGAGGCGCGCCAGATCATGCGCGACATCGACTCGCTCGACTCCCACACCGCCTTCCTGTTCGACAAGATCAA
>CAZQPN010000257.1:0-4942 GCA_964595215.1 uncultured Rubrivivax sp.
CGACCACTTCGCACAGCGGCTGGCGACCATGGCCACCGGCGGCGAAGGCCGGGCCGGCACGCGGCTGCCCAGCACCCCGGCCGACCTGATGGTGCGCATGGTCAACCACATGGTCGACAGCTACCTCGACCTGCGCCGCCTGCTCACACGCCACCTCGGCACCCTGCAGCACGAGCTGCTGAACCCGAAAAGCCGCTTCCGCGACTGGGCCGTGCTGCTCGACTCGCGCAATGCGCTGACCCTGCTGGAGGACTCCTGCGAGGACCAGCGCAGCGCGATGCAGGAGTGGATCGACGCCCTGGACGAGTGGCCCGAGGAGGCCGAGCCGCACCTCAAGCGCGAGCGCGAGATCCTGCGCGTGCGCTCGCGCGACGTGCTCGAGCACGTGGAGCGCGTGCTGGCCCACGTGCGACGCCTGGGCGAGTCGGCCGAGAGCGCGGTGCAGATGCACTTCTCGGCGCTCGGCCACCGCACCAACGACATCATGCGCACGCTGACGGTGCTGACCGCGATCTTCCTGCCGCTGAACCTGATCACCGGCTTCTTCGGCATGAACTTCGACCGCCTGCCGCTGATCCACGCCGCCACCGGCGTGTGGGTGGTGTTCGTGCTGATGGTGGCCCTGGGCCTGGGCCTGATCGCCTACTTCTGGCGCAAGCGCTACCTGGGCGGCGACTGAGCCTGCGACAGGCCGTCCCGTGCGCACGCGCCGGGGTGGCCAGGGGCCCCGGGCGGCGCGCGCCCGCCGGCGCCGCTACCATCGCGCGGTGTCCGGACCGGCACGGAGACCCCCTCATGCCCGTGATCGTCATCGCCAACCCCAAGGGCGGCGTCGGCAAGAGCACGCTGGCGACGAACGTCGCCGGCGCCCTGGCGTCGGCCGGCCACGCGGTGATGCTGGGTGACGTCGATCGCCAGCAGTCGGCGCGCCAGTGGCTCGCGCTGCGCCCGGCGCAGGCGGCGCCGATCCGCGGCTGGGCCGTGTCACCGGGCGACATCGTGCGTCCACCCAAGGGCACAACGCACGTCGTGCTCGACACGCCCGCCGGGCTGCACGGTAAGCGGCTGGACGCGGTGCTGAAGATCGCCGACCGGGTGCTGATCCCGCTGCAGCCGAGCCTGTTCGACATCCAGGCCACGCACGCCTTCGTGCAGACCCTGCGGGGGCACAAGCGCGCCGGATCGATCCGCGCCGCGCTGGTCGCGATGCGGGTGAAGGACCACACGGTCTCGTTCGACCAGCTGCGGCACTACCTGTCGACGCTGCCGCTGCCGGTGCTCACGGCGCTGCGCGACACCCAGCGCTACGTGCAGCTGGCCGCGCGCGGGCTGACGCTGTGGGATGTCGCGCCGGGCCGCGTCGAGCGCGACCTCGAACAGTGGACCGCGCTGCTGCGCTGGCTCGGCGAAGGCGGCGACACCCGCGTCGACCCCGGCGCCGACAAGGAGCCCGCATGACGCGCTATGCCCGCCTCACCGATCTGCAGCCGCTCGTCGGCCAGGAGATCGGCGTCAGCGACTGGATCACGGTCGACCAGCGCCGCATCGACCTGTTCGCCGACGCCACCGGCGACCACCAGTGGATCCACGTCGACCCGGTGCGCGCCGCCGCCGGCCCGTTCGGCGCCACCGTCGCGCACGGCTTCCTGACGCTGAGCCTGCTGCCCGAGATGGGGGCCGGCGCGTTCCAGATCGACGACGTGCGCATGGGCATCAACTACGGACTGGACCGGGTGCGCTTCCCGGCGCCGGTGCGTGCCGGCAGCCGGCTGCGCGGGCGCTTCGTGCTGCAGGCCTACGAGCCCATCCCCGGGGGTGCGCAGCTGACCGCGTTGTGCACGATGGAGATCGAGGGCGGCGACAAGCCGGCCTGCGTCGCGGTCAGCGTGTCGCGCCGCCACACCTGAGCGTGCGGGGCCGACCCGTCCCCGGGCCAGCCCCGCTTCCCCGCGGCCGCCGAGCGGGCCACAATCGACCGTCACTGGCAAGACCGGCGCGTCCCGGTCGGAGGGTCCGCCCGATGAAAGTGCTGCTCGTCGATGACCACCCGCTGATCCTCGCCGCCCTCGAGCGCGTGATCCACGGCCTCGGCGAGGACACCACCGTCGTCGGCGTCGAGACCGCCGAGGCGGCCCGCCAGGCGCTGCGCGAGGACGACGGCTTCGACCTCGTGCTGCTGGACCTGTCGCTCGGCGAGGTCGACGGCTTCGAGGTGCTGGCCGAGTTGCGCGCGACCTGGCCGGCGGTGCCGGTCGTCGTCGTCTCGGCCTCCGAACGCACGAGTGACGTCATCCGCGCGATCGACCTCGGCGCGATGGGTTTCGTGCCCAAGCGCAGTGCCAACGACGCGCTGGTCGAGGCGCTGCGGCTGGTCATGTCCGGCGGGCTCTACGTGCCGCCATCGATGCTCGGCATCGAGCGCGCGCCGCGCGACCTGGACGTCGACACCGTGCCCGCCGTGATGCGGCCGGTCGCCGAGTACGCGCAGGCCGCGCCGCATCAGAAGGCGGTCACGCTCGAGTCCATCGGCCTGACACCGCGCCAGACCGAAGTCATGGCGCTGCTGCTGCAGGGGCTGCCGAACAAGCTGATCGCACGTCAGCTCAACGTCTCGGTCGAGACCGTCAAGGATCACGTGGCCGCGGTGCTGCGCGCGCTGAACGTCAACACGCGCACCCAGGCGGTGCTGGCCGTCAGCCAGATGACGCAGGGCGCCGGGGGTTTCAGCGCGTTGCGGCAGGGGCCGCGCTGACCGCGGGCCGCCCGCCGTGGCGCAGGGCCTGAACGCGACCGCCGTCGAGCCGGCGCCGAGCGGCCCCGCGCTGCCGCCGGCCACCGCCGCCACGCAGGCCGATGGCGGCGCCGAGCGCCGCCGCATCCCGCGCGAGATCGACCATGTGCGCGCGCTGTACGTGCAGACGCCGGCGTCGCTGGCCGGCAACGCCGTCGGCCTGACCCTGGTCGGCACGCTGTTCTGGCCCTGGGCGGAGTCCACGGTGCTGCTGGCCTGGCTCGCGGCCGGCGCCGGGCTGTGGCTGCTGAGGCTGGCCCACTACCTGCATCACCTGCGGGCGACGCGCGCCGACGACGCGACGCTGCGCCGCTGGCGCGTCATGTGGCGCACGCTGGTGCTGGCGCAGGGCGCGGTGTGGGGCGTCGCGGCCTGGCTGTTCTGGGGCCTGGGCGACCCCTACCACCGGCTCGCGCTGGTGCTCGTCGTCTACACCTACTGCCTGGGCTCGGTGCAGCTGCTGGCCGGCCAGTGGCCGGTGTTCCTGGCCTTCATCTCGATCGTGCTCGTGCCGGTGATCGTGCGCGTCGCGACCGACGACACGCAGCCCTACCACTGGCAGACGGCGGGCATCCTCAGCCTGCTGTTCGGCCTGACCGTGCTGATGGGGCGCACCGCCGGCACGGCGCTGGCGCAGGCCATCGCGCTGAAGACGCGCACCGACGAGATGGCGGTGCAGCTGCGCATCGAGAAGGCCGAGGCCGATGCCGCGCGCCGCGCCGCCGAGGCCGCGAGCCACGCCAAGACGCAGTTCTTCGCCGCTGCCAGCCACGACCTGCGCCAGCCGCTGCACGCGATGGGCCTGTTCGCCGAGGCGCTGCGTCAGCGCTCGCGCGATCCCGAGGTGTCGGCGCTGGTGCACAGCATCAACGAATCGGTCGACGCGCTCGAGGGCCTGTTCGGCGAGTTGCTGGACATCACCCGCATCGACACCGGTGGCGTGGAGGTGCACCCGACGCCGGTGCGGCTGCGCGAGGTCTTCGCGCGCATGCGGCTGCACTTCGAGCCGCTGGCATTCGAGAAGGGCCTTCAGCTGAGTTTCCGCGGCGGCGAGCGCATCGCCCACGCCGACCCGGTGCTGCTCGAGCGCGTGCTGCGCAACCTCGTCAGCAACGCGCTGCGCTACACGGACGACGGCGGCGTGCTCGTCAGCGCCAGGCGGCGCGGCGACCGGCTGATTGTCCAGGTGTGGGACAGCGGCATCGGCATCCTCGCGTCCAACCTGCCGCGCATCTTCGACGAGTTCTACCAGGTGCAGGGCCAGCGGCCGCTGCAGCCGCACCAGCGCAAGGGACTGGGGCTGGGGCTGGCGATCGTCAAGCGCCTGGCCGACCTGATGGCCGCGCCGCTGACGGTGCGCTCGCGCATCGGCCACGGCACCGTGTTCACGCTCGAGCTGCCGGTGGGCCAGGCGCCGCGCAGCTGGGACGCGCCGCCGCCGAAGGCCGGGGCCCAGATCGGTCTGACGCTGGAGGGCCGACGCATCGTCGTCGTCGAGGACGAGGCCGCCGTGCGCGAGGGCCTGACCGTGCTGCTGCAGGCCTGGGGTGCGACGGTGCTGGCGTTCGACACGCTGGGCGCCACCCGGGCCTGGCTGGCCGACCCGCAGGTGGAGGCGCCAGACCTGCTGCTGGTGGACTACCGACTGCCCGAGGGCCGCACCGGCATCGAGGCGCTGACCGCGCTGCGCGCGCGCTGGCCGGGCCGCCGGCTGCCCGCGGTGGTGATCACCGGCAGCAGCATGGGCGGCCACGAGGCCGAGGCCGAGGCGCACGACTACCACCTGCTCCTCAAGCCTGTGCTGCCCAACAAGCTGCGGGCGATGATCGGCTACAAGCTGGGCGTGCGCGCCGGCGCGTAGGTCCGCTGCCGGCCGGCCCCACCGCCTCCGCGCTGCCAGTCCCGGACCGGTCAGATCGCCCCGATGGTACGCAGCGCCGCGCGTTCGCGGTCGTCGACGCCGAACTCGGCGAGGACCTCATCGGTGTGCTCCCCCAGCATCGGCGGCGCGCGGCGCATCTGCACCGGCGTGGCGTCGAGCCTCATCGGGCTGGCGACCAGTTCGACCTCGCCGGCCAGCGGGTGCGCCAGCATCGTCGTCATGCCGCGCGACTGGACATGAGGGTCGGCGAAGACCTCGGCGAGGTCGTT
>CAZQPN010000258.1:0-4937 GCA_964595215.1 uncultured Rubrivivax sp.
CCCGGGCTGCGCCTTCGCCGAACGCTGCCCGATGGTGCAGCCCGCCTGCCGCGCCGCGACGCCCGAGGTCGTGCACCTGGCGGGCGAGCATCGCGCACGCTGCCTGCGCGCGGCCGAGCCGGCCGCGGCGCCGCGCTGACACCAGGCGCCAGCCCCGGTACCGCAAGCCGCCCACCGCTCGCAACCACCCGGGCACGCCCCCCGCCGCCGTCACATGCCTTTCGATCACCCCCACGCCCAGGCGCCGCGTCCATGACCCCGTCGAACGACCCCGCCCGTGCCTTCATGCCCTATCCCGCGGTGTCGGTGCCATGCGCGCCCACGGGGCCGCTGGCGGGCCTGCGCTTCGGCGTCAAGGACCTGTTCGACGTCGCCGGCTATCCCACCAGCGGCGGCCAACCCCTGCTGCTGGCGCTGTCGGGCATCAAGACGGCGACCGCGCCGACCGTGCAGGCGCTGCTCGACGCCGGCGCGCACTTCGGCGGCAAGACCATCACCGACGAGCTCGCGTTCTCGATGAACGGACAGAACGCGCACTTCGGCTCGCCGCTCAACGGCGCGGCGCCGGACCGCATCGCCGGTGGCTCGTCCTGCGGCTCGGCGGCGGCCGTGTCGCACGGCGTGCTGGACTTCGCGCTCGGCACCGACACCGGCGGGTCGGTGCGTGCGCCGGCCAGCCACTGCGGCCTCGTCGGCCTGCGACCGACGCACGGCCGCGTCGGCCTGCAGGGCTGCCTGGACCTGGCGCCGAGCCTGGACACCTGCGGCTGGTTCACGCGCGACATCCCGACCTTCGCGCGCGTGGCCGACGTGCTGCTGGGCGCCGACGCCGCACCCCTGCCGGCGCCGGCCCGGCTGCTGTGGCCGCACGAGGTGTGGGGCCTGCTTGCGCCCGAGGTCGCGCAGGCGCTGGCCGCGCCATGCGAGGCGGTGCAGGCCGTGCTGGGACGCGCGACGCCGGTGGACGTCGTGCTCGACGGCTTCGATGCCATGTACTGGCACTTCCGCCGCATCCAGGGCCGCGAGGCGTGGATGACCGACGGCGGCTTCATCGAACGCCACCACCCGCCGCTCGGCCCCGGCGTGGCCGAGCGCTTTGCCTGGTCGCGCGGCGTGACCGATGCCCAGGTCGCCGAGGCCACCGCGTTCCGCGCACGCTTCACCGCGCGGCTGGAGGCGATGCTCGGCGACGACGGCGTGCTGCTGATGCCCACCATGCCCGACGTCGCGCCCTTGCGCAGCGAGCCGGAGTCGGGCCTGGAGGACTATCGCAACGCGGCCATCCGCATGCTGTGCATCGCCGGGCTGGCGGGCCTGCCGCAGCTGTCGCTGCCGCTCGGGCAGCGGCTCGGCGCACCGCTCGGCCTGTCGCTGCTGGGCCCGCGCGGGCGCGACCGCAGCCTGGTGCGCCTGGCCGAGGCCCTGGCGGCCGCCGGCGTCGGCGGCGCTGGTGACGCTGGTGGCGCCGCGCACCGCGGCTGATGCCGCCGGTCAGGGCGGCGGCGCCAGTCCCAGCGAGACCGCGACCGGGGCGTCCAGGTGCACCACCTCGCAGTCCGCCGTGTCCGCCGTGTCGGCCGTGTCCGCCGCGCGCTCGAGCACCACGACGTCGGCATCGTCGAGCGCGATCAGCGCGTGATGCCATGTGCCGGGGGCCAGGGTCCAGCCCTGGCCGGGGCGGGTGACGAAGGCGGCGAGCGTCGCCGGGTCCGGCCGCACGTCGCCGTTCGCGACGAGCACGAGGCAGCGTGCCGCGCCCAGCGGCACGAAGGTCTGCGACCCCAGCCGGTGGCGTTCGAGCGCGTGCCAGGGCCCGGTGGCGTCGCGCGCGCGGGCGCGGAACACCGCCAGCGCCGCGCGGCCGCCGGCCCGGTCCAGCACGGGCGCGCCGGCTTCGCTGCGCCAGGCGTGGCCGTCGTTGATCCAGCGGCCCGGGCCGCCGGCCTCGACGACGTCGCCGTAGGGCGCGAAGGCGGCGGACGTCAGCGGCCGGGCCGCGATCACGCCACGCCCGCGCGCGCCAGCATCGCGTGCAGCAGCACGTCGGCACCGGCGGCCAGGTGCTCGGGCCGCGCGTCCTCGATCTCGTTGTGCGAGATGCCGTCCTTGCACGGCACGAAGATCATCGCCGTCGGCGCCGTGCGCGCCACGTAGACTGCGTCATGGCCGGCCCCGCTGACGAGTTCCATGTGTGACAGCCCGGCACGCTCGGCGCCGTCGCGCACCAGCGCGCGCAGCGCCGGGTCGAAGGGCTGCGGCGGGAAGTCGACCACCTGGGCGACCTCGATCGCGAGGCCCGGGCGCGGGAGTTGCGACGCCGCGCCGCGCAGCGCGGCGTCCATCCGCGCCAGGCCGGCGTCGTCGGCATGGCGGAAGTCGACCGTGAAGCGCACCCGGCCCGGGATGACGTTGCGCGAGTTGGGGTGCACCTCGACGCGGCCGACCGTGCCGCGGCCCTGCGGCTGCTCGGCGAGCGCGATCTCGTTCACGCGCTGCATCAGCGCCGCGGCCGGCAGCAGCGCGTCGCGCCGCAGGGCCATCGGCGTCGGGCCGGCGTGCGCTTCCATGCCGGTCACGGTGACGTCGTACCAGCGCTGACCGAGCGCGCCGGTGACCACGCCGATCGTGACACCGGCATCCTCCAGCACGGGGCCCTGCTCGATGTGGGCCTCGAAGTAGGCGTCGAAGCGCGGCGCCCCGTCGGCGACGGCGGCGGGCGACGGGCCGGCCTGGCCGATCGCCGCCAGCGCCTCGCGCACGCTCACCCCGTCGGCGTCGCGCGCCGCCAGCGCGTGCCCGAGCGTGAAGGCGCCGGCGTACACGCCCGAGCCCATCATCACCGGCACGAAGCGCGAGCCCTCCTCGTTGGTCCAGACGCAGACCTCCAGCGGCGCGCGCGTCCGCACGCCGGCGTCGTCCAGCGTCGCGAGCACCTCCAGGCCGGCCAGCACGCCGTAGTTGCCGTCGAACCTGCCGCCGGTGGGCTGGGTGTCGATGTGGCTGCCGGTCGCCACTGCCGGCCGGTCGGCGTCGACGCCGGCCCGGCGCGCGAACAGGTTGCCGATGGCGTCGGTGCGCAGCGTGCAGCCCAGCGCCTGCGCCCACTCGACGAACAGGGCGCGGCCCTGGCGGTCGAGGTCGGTCAGCGCGAGGCGGCACACGCCGCCCTTGGCAGTCGCGCCGATGCGGGCCAGCGTCATCAGGCGCTGCCAGAGGCGGTCACCGTCGACGCGCAGGGTGGCTGCGGTGCGGGGCAGGTCGGTGGCGTGGTTCATGGGGGCTCGGAATCGATCGTGACGCGGACGGGCGCGCAAGCGGCGTGCCAGCGGATTGTCGCGATGCGCCACCGGGGCGCAAGGACCGCCGCGCGATGCCCCCCCGCGAGGTTCGGCTGCGGCGCCTTCTGGCGCGGCGGTCGGGGTGCGGGCCGGTGAACGCGCGCGAGCCCACCGCCACCGACCGCGTCTACCAGGGCGTGTACCGGGCGATGCTCGAGCACCGGCTCGCGCCCGGCGAGTGGCTGCGCGAGGAGGAGCTGGCGCGCACCTTCGGCGTCTCGCGCACCGTCGTGCGCCAGGCGCTGCAGCGCCTGGCGCAGGACCACCTGATCGAGCTGCTGCACAACCGCGGTGCACGCGTGCCGGTGCTGGTGCTCGGCGACGTGACCCACGTGTTCGAGGCCCGCCGCGTCGTCGAGTGCGAGATCGCGCGCCGGCTCGGCGGCCACCTGAGCCCCGAGCAGCTGGGCGAGCTGCGTGCGCTGACGCAGGCCGAGGCGCAGGCCGACGGGCGCGGCGACGCGGCCGCGGCGGTGCGCCTGTCGGGCGAGTTCCACCTCGCGCTGGCGCGCATGCACGGCAACCCCTTGTTCACGCGCCTGCTGGACAGCCTGCTGCCGACGACCTCGATGCTGATGGCGCGCTTCAAGGCCGGCGGCGAGCCGGCCTGCGTGGCGCACCGTCACGCCGAGCTCGTCGACGCCCTGTCCGCCGACGGCCCCGCCGCGGCCAACGAGATGCGCCGCCACCTGCGCGAACTGGAGCAGTCGCTGACCGGCCAGCGGCCCGCGGCCCGGCCGCTGCGCGACGTGTTCGCCGCCTACCGCGACGGTGCGGTGCGAGACCCGGCCGCCGACGGCGACGCTGCGGGGGCCGGCAGCGACGCCGCGGCGGCGCGTCCCTAGAATCCCGCCACATGACGGACCCGGGCCCGCCGCCCTCCCAGCTGAGCCTGTTCGACGATCCGCCCGCGGCCCCGGTCGGGCCACGGCCCGGGCCCCTGCCGACGCGTCCCGCCGACCCGCCGGCGTCGGTCCAACTGCCCGTGCCGCCCGAGGCGCGACACCAGGTCCGGCTCGGCGCGCACACCGTGGCCTACGCCTTCCGCCGCGCGCGCCGGCGCAGCATCGGCTTCACCGTCGCGGCCGAGGGCCTGAGCGTCAGCGCGCCGCGCTGGGTGCCGATGGCCGAGGTCGAGTCGGCGCTGCAGGCCAAGGCGTCGTGGATCCTGCGCAAGCTGCACGAGCAGCAGGAGCGCGCGCGCCGCCAGCTGGCGGCGCGTGTCGACTGGCGCGACGGCGCGGTGCTGCCCTTCCTCGGCGAGAGCGTGATCCTGGTGCTCGACCCGCGCGCCACCGGCGCCGTGCTGCACAGCGCCGACGGCACGCTGCCCGGCGTGCCGCGCCGGACGCTGCACCGGGCGCGCGCCGCGCAGGCGGCGCCCGCGCCGGTGCGCGACGCCGGGCAGAGCTGGCGGCCGCGCCAGGCGCGGGGCGTCTTCGAGGAGCGCTGCGCCCTGTTCGCGCAGCGCCTGGGCGTGCGTGTGCGGCGCCTGTCGCTGAGCTCGGCCAGCACGCGCTGGGGCAGTGCCAGCGCCGACGGCGCGATCCGGCTGAACTGGCGGCTGGTGCACTTCGGCCTGCCGGTGATCGACTACGT
>CAZQPN010000259.1:0-4879 GCA_964595215.1 uncultured Rubrivivax sp.
CCGGCGCCAAGGCCACGATGCAGCGCCAGGAGGTGCTGGCGCACAACCTGGCCAACGCGTCGACGACCGGCTTCCGCGCCGAACTCGCAGCCTTTCGCGCCGTGCCGGTGCAGGGCGACGGTGCGAGCACCCGCGTCTATGCGCTCGAGAGCACGGTCGGCGTCGACATGCAGCCGGGCGTCGTGCAGTCCACCGGCCGGCCGCTGGACGTCGCGATGCGCGGCAACGCCTGGCTGGCGGTGCAGGCGCTGGACGGCACCGAGGCCTACACCCGTGCCGGTGCGCTGGAGGTGAACGCCGATGGCCTGGTGGTCACGGCCGCCGGCCTGCCGGTGGTTGGCGAGGGGGGACCGATCAACGTGCCGTCCGGTGCCCGCGTGGCGATCGCACCCGACGGCAGCGTCAGCGCCACCGTCGGTGAAGGGCGGCCGCAGGCCGTCGGCCGGCTCAAGCTCGTGACGCCCGAGGGGGCACTGGCGCGCGGCGAGGACGGCCTGTTCCGCGCCGCCAACGGCGACCTCGGGGCGGATCCGAACGCCCGCGTCCAGGAAGGCGCGCTCGAAGGCTCGAACGTCAGTGCCGTCGAGACCATGGTCGGCATGATCGCCGCGGCGCGCCAGTTCGAGCACCAGATGAAGATGCTGCGCATGGCCGAGCAGCGCGAGCAGCAGGCCCAGCGACTGCTGTCGCCGAACGGCATGTGACCGTGCGCGCCGCGGCCGGTCAGCCGGCCGTCGCCGGTGGCACGGACGCCCGAAGGCGGGCCCGCAGCTCGGTCTTCAGGACCTTGCCGTAGTGGTTCTTGGGCAGCTCGTCGACGAAGACGTAGCGCTTGGGCCGCTTGAAGCGCGCGATGTGCGCCAGGCAGTGGGCGTCCAGGGCCGCTTTCGTCAGCTTCGCCCGCGGGGCGGTGACGACGAAGGCCACGACGACCTCGCCCCACTCCGGGTCGGGGGCGCCGACCACCGCGGCCTCGGCCACGCCGGGTGCGGTCAGCAGCACCTCCTCGACCTCGCGTGGATAGACGTTCGAGCCACCGCTGATCAGCAGGTCCTTGCTGCGGTCCTTCAGCGTCAGGAAGCCGTCGGCGTCCAGGCTGCCGACGTCGCCGGTCCACAGCCAGCCGTCGCGCAGCGCGGCTGCGCTGGCCTGCGGGTTGCGCCAGTAGCCGGCCATCACGGTGTCGCCGCGCACCAGCACCTCGCCGGTCTGCCCTGCCGGCAGGTCGCGGCCGTGCTCGTCGGCCACGCAAACCTGTACCGGCGTCTGCGCCACGCCCACCGAGCCGAGCCGCTCGCGGTGGCGCGGATGGGCCGCGTCGGCGATCTGCCGGCGCGACAGCGCAGTGGCGACCATCGGCGTCTCGCCCTGGCCGTAGATCTGCACGAATCGCGGGCCCATGATGCGCAGCGCGCGCTCGATGTCGGCCACGTACATCGGCGCGCCGCCGTAGACGATGGTCTTGAAGGCGGCAGCGGCGTCCGCCGGCGTCAGACCCGCCTGCTCGGCATGGTCGACCAGCCGCTTGACGATGGTCGGGGCGGCGAAGGTCGACAGGGGTCCGAGCGCACGGCCGAGCGCGAACAGCTCGGCCGGGTCGACGCCGCCCGAGGCCGGCACCACGTGGCGCGCACCGGCCATCAGGTGCGGGATCGCATAGAGGCCGCAGCCGTGCGACATCGGCGCGGCGTAGACGATGGCGTCGTCCGGCGCCACCGGATCGACGTCGACGAAGTAGGTCAGCCCCATCGTCGTCAGATTGCGGAGCGAGATCATCACGCCCTTGGGCCGTCCGGTCGTCCCGCTGGTGTAGAACAGCCAGGCGAGGTCGTCGGGACGCCGCTCGGCGACTGGCACCTCGGCCCAGGCCGGAGCCGGCGCGAGCAGCGCATCGGCCTCGGCGGATTCGGCATCGACCTGGCGCGCCAGGCCCCTCAGCGTGTCGGGCGCGACGTCCCGTGTCACGAAGCCCCAGCGTGCCTGCGCGTCGTCGATGATCCACTCGACCTCCGCCGGGTGCAGCTTGGCGTTGACCGGCACCACCGCCAGCCCGGCCCACCAGGCGCCCCAGAGGATCTCGAGGATGCGCGGATGGTTGCGCATGAACACCACGACGCGGTCGCCGGGCGCCAGCCCGGCCGCGCGCAGGCGGGCCGCCAGGCCGGCGCTGCGGGACGCCCACTGCGCGTGGCTGGCCCAGGGGCGTGTGCCTTCGAGCACGGCGGTACGGTCGGCGGCGACGCGGGCCTGGCGGGCCAGCAACTCGGCGAGGTTCATGTGGCGGTCCTGGGCAATGGTGCGGCCGGATGATCGGCGACGTTGCGTGTCGTTGCAACGCCTTCCACCGCAGAGCGCAGCCATCCCGATCGGCGGTCGGCCCTGCGGCCTCCGGACGGTGGAACGCGGGGCGGGGCGCCGCGGTTCCGACGCCCGAAAAGCACCGCCGCCGCGGCCCTTTTTGGGTGCTGGCGGGACTCAAGTCCGGGCGATCATGGGCTTTCCGAGCTCCGGAGCCCCGCGCCATGATTCGTTCGCTGTGGATCGCCAAGACCGGCATGGAAGGCCAGCAGACCAAGCTGGACGCCGTGTCCAACAACCTCGCCAATGTCGGCACCAACGGTTTCAAGCGCGCAGGCGTCGTGTTCGAGGACCTGATGTACCAGAACCTGCGCCAGGCCGGCGCGCCGGCCGGCGAGGGTGGGCAGCTGCCCACCGGGCTGCAGATCGGCCTCGGCGTGCGCGCGGTGGCGACGACGCGCAACTTCGCGCAGGGCAACATGACGCAGACGGGCAACGTCTACGACCTAGCGATCAAGGGCCAGGGCTTCTTCCAGGTGCAGATGCCCGACGGCAGCACGGCCTACACGCGCGACGGCGCCTTCCAGGTCAACGCCGATGGCCAGCTCGTCACCAACAATGGGGACCCGGTCGAGCCGGCGATCACGGTGCCGGTGAACGCGACCTCGGTCACGATCGGTCCCGACGGCAACGTCAGCGTCGCATTGCCAGGTCAGGCCGCACCGGTGCAGATCGGACAGCTGCAGCTGGCGAACTTCGTCAACCCGGCCGGCCTCGAGCCGCGCGGTCAGAACCTGTTCACCGAGACGGCGGCGTCCGGCGCCGCCAACATCGGCACGCCCGGCACCGACGGCCTGGGCGGCCTGCAGCAGGGCATGGTCGAGGGCAGCAACGTCAACGTTGTCGAGGAGCTGGTGACGATGATCGCCACTCAGCGCGCCTACGAGCTCAACTCGAAGGCGATCCAGACCTCCGACCAGATGCTGCAGAAGCTGGGGCAGCTGTGACGTCGTCGTTCGCCCGCCTGATCCGTCCGGCCGCGGTCCTGGCCGCCGTGCTGGTTTCGCTGGCCCTCGGCGGCTGCGCGACGCTGCTCCCGCGCGCCGAGGTCGCCGACACGGCGCCCGTCGAGCCGCTCGTCGACGCCGAGCCGCAGGCGCGCGCCTCGGGCGCAATCTACCAGGCCGCGAGCTACCGGCCGCTGTTCGAGGACCACCGCGCGCGCCTGGTCGGCGACACGCTGACGATCCGTATCGAGGAGCGCATCAACGCCACCCAGAGCGCCACCAGCAAGATCGACAAGAGCGGCAGCGTCGAGGCCGGCGTCAGCGCGCTGCCCGGCATCGCCCCGAACTCCTTCGCGCGCGCGCGCGCCGCCGGCGAGTCGTCGAACAGCTTCGAGGGCACCGGCAGCACCGAGGCGCGCAACAACTTCAGCGGCACCATCACCGTCACGGTGGCGCGCGTGCTGTCCAACGGCCACCTCGTGATCACCGGCGAGAAGCAGATCGGCGTCAACCAGAACGTGGACGTGCTGCGCTTCTCGGGCCAGGTCGACCCGCGCACCATCCGCCCGGGCAACGTCGTGTCGAGCACGCAGGTCGCCAACGTGCGGCTGGAGCAGCGCGGCCGCGGCGCGCAGGCCGAGGCGCAGATGATCGGCATGCTCGCGCGCATCTTCCTCAGCGTGCTCCCGATCTGAGGTCGCCGATGATGTCGATCGACCGTTTCGTGCGCTGGATCGTCGCGCTGGGCTTCACGGCGGCGTCGACCGCGCTGTGGTGGCCACTGCACGCGGACGCGGCGCGCATCAAGGAAGTCGCCAGCGTGCAGGGCGTGCGCGCCAACCAGCTGGTCGGCTACGGCCTCGTCGTCGGCCTGGACGGCACCGGCGAGCAGACCGCGGTGACGGCGCAGAGCCTGACGGCGCTGCTGCAGTCGCTCGGCGTCACGCTGCCGCCGGGCGTCGTGCCGCAGGGGCGCAACGTCGCCGCCGTGATGGTCACCGCCGAGCTGCCGCCGTTCGCCCGGCCGGGGCAGTCGATCGACGTCGTCGTATCGTCGATGGGCAGCGCCAAGAGCCTGCGCGGCGGCACCTTGGTGATGACGCCGCTGCGCGGCGCCGACGGCGCGGTCTACGCGCTTGCCCAGGGCAACCTGGTGGTCGGCGGCGCCGGCGCCTCGGCCGGCGGCTCCAAGGTGCAGATCAACCACCTGTCGGCCGGCCGCGTGCCTGGCGGCGCAACGGTCGAGCGCAGCGTGCCGACGCCGCTGCACGACGGCGAGACGGTGCAGCTCGACCTGCGCGCGGCCGACTTCAACACCGCGCGCGCGGTCGCCGACGCGATCAATGCCGCCAAGGGCGCCGGTCAGGCCTGGGCCACCGACGGCCGCACGGTGCAGGTGCGCATGCCAGCATCGGCGCCCGATCGCGTGGCCTTCCTGGCCGACATCGAGAACCTGCCGCTGGTGCTGGCCAGGCCGGCGGCGCGCGTCGTCATCAACGCGCGCACCGGCTCGATCGTGATGAACGAGGCGGTGACCCTCGGCGCCTGCGCGGTGGCGCACGGCAGCCTGTCGG
>CAZQPN010000260.1:0-4861 GCA_964595215.1 uncultured Rubrivivax sp.
GATGAAAAGAGCGGCAGCTATTGGCTCGCGTACCCGCCAGGCCGCCGCGCCTCTCGACCATCCGGTCACTGGCCGTCGCGCCGACAAGAAGGCGCATGCTGCCACGCGATTAATCAGCCGCCGGCGGCCTTCACTGAGTGCAAGCAGACACCTACGACCGATCGTCGCCGACTCGATGGCGCAGCGCAGCTGACCGGTGGGGAAGTCATCGACCGAGGTCGGCCAGAGCGGTTGCCCCACGGCTTGGCGACCCCTATGCTGGGTCGAGTCCAGTGTCGCCGTGGCGCGCAACCGATGACCGACTTTCTTAGTTCCTGGGCCGACGCGGCCCGCACCAGCCTGGGCCTGTTCTGGATGGCCTTGTGGGCTTTCGCGCTCGGCTACCTCGTGTCCAGCCTGATCCAGGTCCTTGTCACACGTCGTCGGATGCAGCGTCTGATGGGCGAGTCCGGCGCCCGCAGCGTCGGGCTTGGCACCTTCTTCGGCTTCATTTCCAGTTCGCGCAGCTTCGCCGCGCTGTCGACGACGCGGGCGTTGTTTCAGAAGGGCGCCGGGCTCGCGCCGAGCCTGGCCTTCCTGCTGTCGTCGACGAACCTCGTGATCGAGCTGGGCATCGTGATCGCCATCTTCCTCGGCTGGCAGTTCGTCGTCGGCGAGTACCTCGGTGGGCTGCTGATGATCGGCATCGCCTAGCTTCTCGTGCGGCTGACGCGGCCCAGGACGATGGTCGAGGCGGCCCGCAGGCGGCTCGGGCGCGGCGACGACGCGGACCGGCACGACGACAGGGGCTGGCGCCAGAAGGTGACGTCCTTGGCCGGATGGCAGGCGATCGCGGCGCAGTACGTCATGGAGTGGCAGATGGTCTGGAAGGACGTGCTGATCGGCTTCACGGTCGCCGGCATCGTCGCAGCGTTCGTGCCGGCGGCCTTCTTCGCGACGCTCTTCGTCGGCTCCGGCGGCGACCAGGCCCAGAACCCGGGGTTCTGGGCCGTGCTGGCCCAGGTGCTGGTGGGACCGATCGCCGCCTTCTTCACCTTCATCGGCTCGATGGGCAACATCCCGCTGGCGGCACTGCTGTACGGGCACGGCGTCAGCTTCGCCGGCGTGATGGCCTTCATCTTCTCCGACCTCGTCGTGCTGCCGGTGCTGCGCATTAACGCCGGCTACTACGGCTGGCGGATGGCGCTGTACATCCTCGCGGTGCTGCTGGCGTGCCTGGTCAGTGCGGCCCTTGCGCTGCACTACGGCCTGCTGGCCTTGGACCTTCTGCCCGAGACAAGGCGCACGGGCGCCATCACCGATCGCGAGTTCTTCGCGCTCGACACCGGGTTCGTCATGAACATCGTGTTCCTCGCGGCCAGCGCCGTGATGGCGGGGCTGTGGTGGCGACGGCGTGGGTTCGGGCACGACCAAGAGGGCCATGACCACGACCATGACGGCGATGAACCCGGCTGGACCGATCGACTGCTCCCTCGCCTTGACCATCGTGGCCGGAGCGTGGCTTGCGGGTGGCGTGCTGCTGCCGCTCCTGGGCGTCGGCGACGGATAGCGGTCCTCAGGCGACACGACATCGCAGCGGGTCAAAGACGCCGGGTGCGGCGCGACGCTGCCGGGTAAGCCCACACGCGTGAACAACCGGAGCAGCGACGATGAACCGCAGCGAATCCCCCCCGGCTGGCGCCGGCTCCCACGACGACGTTCAGCGCGACCGCAGGCGGCTGCAGGTTGCACTCAACGCATCCACGCATGACGATGCGCCGACCTGGCCGGTGCGGTCACTGATTGACGCGATGTCGGCGGCCGAACTGGCCGACATGCTCGAATCCCAGTCCAGCACCGCGTCGCGAGCGCGGTTGTGGCGCTGGATCGCCGATCCGGCGCGCCGCGGCAAGGTCCTGACCGAGACGCACGGCGACGTCCAGGCCTGGCTGATCGAGGCGACGAGCGCCGCCGAGCTGGTCGACGCGGTCGTTGCGCTCGACCTCGACGCACTCGCCGACCTCGCCGACGACCTGCCGCCGGCAGTGCTCGACGCTGCGCTCGAGCGCATGCCGCCGCAGCGCCGCGCACGCTTCGAGCTGTTGCGGCGCTACCCGCACGACAGTGCCGGCGGCCTGATGGACGTCGACGCGATCAGCGTCGGCCGCGCGCTCACGGTCGGCCAGGTGCGGGACGTTCTGGCGCGCCACCGCGCCGAGCGCGGCACATTGCCGCCGCACCTGGACGCGCTGGTGGTCGTCGGCGACGCCGACGGCACCACGGACCGCTACTGCGGCCAGGTGCTGCTGACCGACCTCGTCTCGCTCGACGGCGCGACGCCGGTGGCCGAGGTGCTGCAGACCGATCGTCCGGCGGTGCGCGCCGAGATGCCGGCGACCCAGGTGGCGCGACTGTTCGAGGACGAGGACCTGGTCTCGGTGCCGGTGCTCGACGCCGATCGCCGGGTTCTCGGCCGCATCACGGTCGACGACGTCGTCGACGTGCTTCGCGAGGAGGTCGAGCACTCGGTGATGGCGCAGTCCGGGCTGGACGCCGACGAGGACACCTTTGCGCCGGCCTGGCGCGCCGCGCGCAAGCGCGCGGTCTGGCTCGGCATCAACCTCTGCAGCGCCCTCGTCGCCGCGACCGTGATCGGCCGTTTCGAGGCGGCGATCGACCAGCTGGTGGCGCTGGCGGTGCTGATGCCGGTGGTCGCCAGCATGGGCGGTGTCGCCGGCACGCAGAGCCTGGCGGTCGCGATCCGCGGCCTCGCACTCGGCCAGGTCAACGCCGACAACCGGCTGGTGCTGCTGCGCAAGGAGGTCACGGTCGGCGTGCTCAACGGCTTGCTTTGGGCGGCCGTGCTGGGGCTGGTCGCGACGGCCTGGTTCGGGCAGCCTGCGCTCGGCGCCGTCGCCGCCGCGGCGATCGTCGCCAACCTGCTGCTCGGCGTCGGCTTCGGCACGATGATCCCGATCGTGCTGCAGCGCCTGGACATCGACCCCGCGCTGGCGGGCAGCGTCGTGCTGGTGGCGGTCACCGACGCGCTCGGCTTCCTGTTCTTCCTCGGGCTGGCGACGCTGGTGCTGATCTGACCGCGGACGGGCGAAGCGGCCGGATCGACATGGGCCACTCCGCCGGCCCAGCGCGGCCAGGGGCAGGCGGGCGTTCACGTGAGCCGCGTCGTCGACGCCGGACAGGTCCGCGAGTTCGGTTCGAACGGCGGCCCGGAGGGTTTGCAGGGTTTCGCTCATGCGACAGGCGGGTGACCGGCGCGTCATCGCCGGCCGCGTCTCCGGCGGGCGGGGTTCGGACCGAAACCGAACGGCTCCGCGCGGGCCGCCAGCTCGCCTGAGACACGGGACCCCGGACCATGGTCGACGGACGCGTGTCGTGCCTTCGGCCGGCACACATGTCTCCGGCACACATGTCTCGTCAGGGCGAGGCATTGGGTGTGCCCGGCCGATGGCGGCATCGCACCGCATTGCCGCAGCACGTTCGCCGGCTGGACGAAAACGCGGGCGCGCTTCATGCTGTGACCGATCCCCGAAGTGCCACGGGCCAGGTCGTCGCCATCGTCAGCCGCCCCGCGCATCGACGCCAACCCCCAGGCGATCATCCGCGCGCCGCGCCGCCGGACGCCATCACGGCAGGAGACCGAACATGCAGGAACAGATCCGCACCCTCACCCGTTGGCTCGAGAGATCCGAGCTCGGCATCTACCTGGCGACCGCGCTGCTGCTCGTCGCGACGGCGGGGGGCCTGCTGATCCTGGCCGCTGTCGAGATGGCCCAGCGGCTGATCGACGGCGACTACATTCGAGCGCTGCTGCAGGTGCTGGACCGCTCGCTGCTGCTGCTGATGCTGGGCGAGATCATCTACACGGTGCGCCGGGTCGCGCAGCGTCAGCGACTCGAGGCGGAGCCCTTCTTCATCGTCGCCATCATCGCGGCCATCCGGCGCATGCTGATCATCACCGCCGAGAGCGCGACCCACGTCGACCTGAACGATCCGACCTTCCAGGCCGCGCTGGCCGAGCTGGCCCTGCTCGGCCTGCTGATCCTGGCACTGGCGGCCGCGATGCGGCTGCTCTCCGGCAGTCGCGTCACCGACGCCGCGAAGTAGCGCCCGGGAACGCGGACCGGTCCGGCGCGGATCCACCGGGCGCCGGTGCAAGTCTTGCCGCCGGTCGGCAAACATTGCCGCGGACGTGTGCAAGGCGTCGGGCCACGCGGCGGACAACGCCCCGGGCGCTGTTCCTGTGGGCCGACAGGTACGTACCTTGCAGGCATCGCTGGCAACTGCCACTTCAGGAGATGCCTCCCATGAGCGCTGCACCGATACCCCTCGACATCGCCAAGATCCGCGCCCGTGCCCGCAGGCACATCGACGAAGGCGCCGTTACCGAAAACTACAGCGCCGACCGCGAGGCGGTGGTCGCGATGCTGAACAGCGCGCTGGCGACCGAGATCATCTGCCAGCTGCGCTACAAGCGGCACCACTTCACGGCCCAAGGGCTGGCGTCGGAGGCCGTCGCCAAGGAGTTCCTGGCCCACGCGAAGGAGGAGGAGGAGCACGCCGACTGGCTCGCCGCGCGCATCGTCCAGATCGGCGGCGAACCCGACTTCTCGCCCCAGGGACTGGCCGAGCGCAGCCACGCCGAATACGTGACCGGCAACACCCTGCCCGAGATGATCAAGGAGGACCTGGTGGCCGAGCGCATCGCGATCGAGAGCTACGGCGAGATGATCCGCCGCCTGGGCGACGGTGACATCACGAGCCGCCGGCTGCTCGAGCGGATCCTGGCGGTGGAGGAGGAGCATGCCGAGGACCTGGCGAGCCTCATCCAGGGGCTGCCGTCGACTCCGCGCCGATGAGGGAG
>CAZQPN010000261.1:0-960 GCA_964595215.1 uncultured Rubrivivax sp.
CCATCATCGCCACGTCGTTGACGGTGCCGTGCACCGCCAGGCAGCCCAGGTCGCCGCCGGCGAAAAACAGTGGCGAGACGACATGGCCGTCGCAGGCCATCACCAGGCGGCCACCCTCGAGCAACTCGGCCGGTGCCGGCAACGCCGCGCCGTCGTTGCCTTGGCGCAGGAACGGGTTGTCGAAGGCACGAGCGAAGACCTCGTCGATCAGCTGCATCGACGCCCGCCCGCCGGCGCCGTGGTTCATGTCGACGCGGCCGTGCCTCAGGTCGAGCGGGCGGACGTAGTCCTTCTTCAGCGCCATCACGCCGGCTCCGGCGCACCACGCGGCCGGCCCGCGACGTCCGTTGCCACGACGGCGTCGCCCGCTGGCGTGGCCGCGTCGCGGAAACGGCCGTAGGCGTAGTGCGCCGCGCACGCGCCTTCGCTCGAGACCATGCACGAGCCGACCGGGTTCTCCGGCGTGCAGACGTTGCCGAACAGCTTGCAGTCGGTCGGGCGCCTGACGCCGCGCAGGATGGCCCCGCACTCGCACTGCTTGTGATCGGGCACCGACGTGTAGGTCAGACCGAAGCGCCGCTCGGCGTCGAAGGCGGCGAACCGGGCGCGGATCTTCAGCGCCGAGTGCGGCACCTCGCCGAGACCGCGCCATTCGAAGGTCTCGCGCAACTCGAAGACCTCCTGCACCGCGCGCTGCGCCGCGAGGTTGCCCTCGCGCGTGACGGCGCGCGCGAACTGGTTCTCGACCTCGGCGCGGCCGTCGTTGACCTGGCGCACCAGCATCAGGATGGCCTGCATCACGTCCAGCGGCTCGAAGCCGGCGATGACCACCGGCTTGCGGTACTCCTCCGCGAAGTGCTCGTAGGGCCCAGAGCCGATGATGATGCTCACGTGCGCCGGGCCGATGAAGCCATCCAGCGGCAGCGTCCCGTACGCGCGCACTTCGGCCGATTCGAGGAT
>CAZQPN010000261.1:970-4849 GCA_964595215.1 uncultured Rubrivivax sp.
CACCGATCCGTAGCGACGCACCTCGGGCGACGCCAGGACGTGCGTGATCGCGCCGGGCGTGAGCACGTGGCAGCACAGCACACTGAAGTTGGCCAGACCCTCGCGTGCGGCCTGCTGGATGATCAGCGCCGTCGGCGGCGTCGTGGTCTCGAATCCGATGGCGAAGAACACGACCTCGCGCTGCGGGTGCGCGCGCGCGATCTTCAGCGCGTCGGCGGCCGAATAGACCATCCGGATGTCGCCGCCGCGCGCCTTGGCCTTCATCAGGCTCAGACCCTGGCTGGCGGGCACGCGCATCGTGTCGCCGTAGGTGCAGACGATGGCGCCGCGCGGGATGTGTCCCCGCTGGGCGGGGTAGGGCGGCCCGCCCGCCGATGGGAACGGGGCACCCGGGAGCGGCCTGTCGTTGCCCAGCGCCAGGCCGATCGCCTGGTCGATGCGCCCGATCGGCAGCACGCACACCGGGCAGCCCGGGCCGTGGATCATGCGGATCGCCGGCGGCAGCAGCTCGGCGATGCCGTAGCGCGAGATCGCGTGCGTGTGGCCGCCGCAGAACTCCATGAAGTGGTAGCGGCGTTCGGGCCGGACTTCGGCCGCGATGCGAGCGGCGAGCACGCGCGCCAGCCTGCCGTCGCGGAACTCGTCGACGTACTTCACGCGGCGCCTCCGCCGCAAGCCGCGCCACCCGCCGCCGCGGCGGACGCGTCCTCGGCCGCCTGCGCCGCCGCCAGCTCGTCGAACAGCGCCAGCGTGCGCGCCGCCTCGTCGGCATCGATGGTGCCGATGGCGTGGCCGACATGGACGATCACGTAGTCGCCGACCGCCACGCCGGGCGTGAGCGCGACGCTGATCGCCTTGCGCACGCCGCCCAGGTCGACGGTGGCCGCATCGTCGGCACCGAGCGCGACGATGCGCGCGGGCAGGGCTAGGCACATGCGGTGTCCTCCTCGTGCGGCTGGCCTGGCGTGCGCAGCGGCGCACCGTCGGCCAGCGCGTGGGCGGCAACCCAGGCCTGACCGAGCGCGATCCCGCCGTCGCCGCAGCCGACGCCGTGCGGCAGCCGCACGCCCAGGCCGGCGGCGGCCAGCCGCGCCGCGAGCTGCTGCGTCAGCAGCCGGTTCATGAAGCAGCCGCCGGCGAGTGCGACCTCGGTGAGTCCCCGAGCCTGGGCGGCGTCGATGGCGGCGTCGGCCAGCGCCTGCGCCAGGCCGACGTGGAACAGCGCGGCGCCCTGGCCGATGTCGCGCACGTCGTGCCCGTCGCACAGCGCCAGGGCCAGTTCGCGCAGGCCGAGGTCGGTGGCGGGCGGCGCCGGCATCGGGTGCGCGGCCAGCCACGCGGTGGCGGCGCGCTCGAGCGCAATCGCCGCCTCGGCCTCGGTCGCCTGCCGGACGCTCAGACCGAGCAACCCTGCGACGGCATCGAACCAGCGGCCGGCGCTCGTCGTCGGGGGGCAGTTCAGGCCGCGCGCCAGCATCGTCTGCACGCCGGCGGCCAGCCGCGTGCCGACGGCCGGGGCGAGCCGCGGGACGATGAGCTCGCCGCGGCCCAGCGCGTGCAGCAGTGCCGCGGCCATGCGCCAGGGTTCGCGCGCGGCGATGTCGCCGCCGGGCAGGGCGAGCGCGCCGAGGTGGTCCAGCCGCTGCCAGCGTGCCCCGGCGACTTGCAGCAGTTCGCCCCCCCAGGCCGTGCCGTCGCTGCCCAGGCCGACGCCATCCAGCGCCAGACCGATCATCGGCACGGTGTGGCCGGCCTCGGCCTGCACGACGGCGATGTGGGCATGGTGGTGCTGCACCGGCACGGCCGGCACGCCCAGCGCATGCGCCAGTTCCTGCGCCAGCCGGGTGCTCTCGAAGTCAGGGTGCAGGTCGTGCGCGATGGCGTCGACGCGACCGCCGGCGCGGTCGAGCAGCGCCTGCATGGACGCCTCGAGCGCGCGGCAGGCCGCGGGCGAGGACAGGTCGCCGTGCGCCGGCGACCAGGTCACGGTGTCGCCGTCGAGCAGGCAGGCCGTGTTCTTGAGCCAGGCACCGACCGCCAGCACGCGGGCAGGCGCGGCGCGGGGCAGGGGGCTCGCGTTCACTGAGGCGCGTGCGCGTGCCCGCGCCCTTGTTCATGTTCGTGGTCGTGCGCGAGCCCGTGATCATGCCCGTGGTCCTGCACTGGCACGTGCCCGTGAAGGTGCGCGGCATGGGCGCCGACGGCGGCCGTGTCGATGCGTGCCGCGTCCTCGAGCAACCAGTCGATCCACGCGTCCATGCCCTGGCCGCTGCGTGCCGACACGAGCAGCACCTCGATGCCGGGGTTCACGCGCCGGGCATGGGCGATGCAGCGCGGCAGGTCGACGTCCAGGTGCGGCAGCAGGTCGATCTTGTTGATCACCATCAGCCGCGCGGCGGCGAACATGTCGGGGTACTTCAGCGGCTTGTCCTCGCCTTCGGTGACCGACAGGATCGCGACCTTGGCGCGCTCGCCCAGGTCCCACATCGCCGGGCAGACGAGGTTGCCGACGTTCTCGATGAAGAGCAGGCCGCCCGCCGGATGCCCCGCCAGGGCCCTGGCGTGCGAGTCCGCCGTGGCCTCGCCGTGGGCGTGGCCGTGCAGCGGCAGCCGCGCAAAGGCCGCCGCGACCATCTCGGCGTCCAGGTGGCAGCCCTTGCCGGTGTTGACCTGGATCGCCGGTGCGCCGGCGGCGCGGATGCGGTCGGCATCGTGCGTGGTCTGCTGGTCACCCTCGATCACCGCCACCGCGGGTGCGCCGGCGCGGCGGCGCAGCGCGGCGATGGTGGCGCACAGCAGCGTCGTCTTGCCCGAGCCCGGGCTGGACACGAGGTTGTAGGCGGCGACCCCGTGGGCCGCGAAGTGGGCCCGGTTGGCCGCCGCGATGCGGTCGTTGGCGCCCAGCACGTCGGCCTCGAGCCGGATCGCGCGCTCGGCGCTCATGCCGGGCACGGAGACGCGGGCCGCTCCCCGGCCGTAGTGCAGGTCGCCCTGCGCGCCGCCCGCCACGGCCGTCGTCGCCGCGCCGTCGCCATGCTCACCGCATCCGCACACCACGCACATGGGGTTCTCCTTCGTCAGTCGTCGTGCACGATCAGCTCGCGCACCTTGAGGTCGAGTCCGCCGGTCGGCCGCAGCCCGAAACCGCCGCAGACGGGGCAGGGATCGGCGCGCGAGGCGATGTCCACGCTCTGCCCGCAGCCGGCGCACCAGGCGCGGCCCGGCGGTTCGTCGATGTCGATCCGGGCACCGTCCAGAAGTGTGCCCGGCGCGATGGCCTCGAGCGCGAAACGCAGCGCGTGCACCTCCACGCCGGCCAGCGCGCCGGCCTCGAGCCGCAGCCGCTTCACGCGCGTGAAGCGCTCGCGCGCGGCGGCGTCTTCCACCACCTTCAGGATGCCACCGGCCAGGCTCATCTCGTGCACGGGCGGTCACCTCGACGCGGGCGGCGCGCTGACCCTCGGGCGGTGGCGCCGGATCGGCTTGGTCGTGCACATCGGCCTCGCGGTCGGGTCATGCGTCGACTGTCGGGGACGCGACGGCTGCGCACCTTGAGAAATGTCAATTCCGGTTCCGGCCGTGTGCGTGTGCGGACCCCGCGCGAGGCCGCGCCGGCGGCGACCGGTCGGGCCCGCCGCCACCGGAACGACACGACAGGGCCGCTGGAACGGCTTGATCAAGAGAACTGTATGAATGTACAGTATCCTGGTGAACATGCCTGCCGACCTTTCGTCTCCCTGCGCCGCACCTGTCCGGGCCGCCCCGCCGGCCATGGCTGCTGCCACGGTGCCTGGGGCCGATGCCGCCCGGCTGGCCGACCCGGTCCTGCTGCACCCCGCGCTGTGGCGTGCGGCCCAGCTCGGCCGCGCCGGCACGGCC
>CAZQPN010000262.1:0-4834 GCA_964595215.1 uncultured Rubrivivax sp.
CGCTTCCAGCAGATCCCCTTCCTGAACCTCGGCGTCGGCTCGCGTGCCGACTGGATTGCCAACGGCGTGCTCTACGCGCCGCTGGGCTTCCTCGGCACGCTGGTCCTGTTGCAACGCGGCTGGTGGCGGTTGGCCGCGGTCGTGCTCGCGGTCGGCATGGCTTGGGCGCTGGCCGTCGCGGTCGAATACACGCAGCTTTTCTTCCCGCCCCGCACCGTCTCGCTGAATGACCTGCTGGCCGAATCCATCGGCAGCGTCGTCGGTGCCGTCGCCGCCGTGGTTGCCTGGTCGATGCGCGCGCGCTGGCGGCCGCTGCAGGCCGCCGGATCGCACTGGCTGCACGACCACGGGCTGGCCCTGTATGCCGCGGCCTATCTGGCCTACAGCCTGTTCCCCTACGACCTGCTGATCTCCGGCGCCGAGCTGGCCGACAAGCTGGCCTCGGACCGCTGGGGCTGGTGGCTGGCCGGCGGCGACGGGCGGCCGCTGGTGATCGCCGTGCGGCTGGCGATGGAGGTGGTTTTGGCCGCGCCGCTGGGGGCCTGGCTGGCCGCCCGGCGCCCGCCGCACGGCCTCGCGCGCCCGCTGGTGATCGGGCTGGCGATCGGACTGGCACTGGAGCTGGCGCAGCTGCTGATCGCCAGCGGCGTGACCCAGGGCGCGTCGGTGCTGACGCGGGCTGCTGGCGTCGTGGCCGGCGGCTGGCTCTGGGCCCACCGGGCCGACTGGCAGCCGGCGCGCGTGCGGACCGTGGTGGCGCGCGCCGCGCCCTGGCTGCTGCCCGGCTACCTGCTGGTGCTGCTGGGCGTCAACGGCTGGTTCTCGCACGCCTGGGGCGGGCTGGCCGACGCGGCCGCGACGCTCGCGGACGTGCGCTGGCAGCCGTTCTACTACCACTACTACACCTCCGAAGCGCAGGCGCTGCTGAGCCTGACGAGCGTGGCGTTCAGCTACGGGCTGATCGGCGTGTGGGCCTGGGCACGGCGGTCGCCGGCCCTCGCCGCGGCGCTGGGGGCCGCGCTGCTGTGCGCCGTCGTCGAGGGCGGCAAGCTCTTCGTTGCCGGCCTGAAGCCGGACCCGACCAACCTCGGCATCGCGGCGCTCGCGTCGGCGGTGGTGGTCGGTCTGGCCGATCGCTGGGCGCGCGGCGGTCGGCACGCGGCAGCGTCCGTGCCTGGGGCGGCACCAGGGCCGGCGGCGCCGCGGTCGGTCGACGCGGTGGTGGTGTCGCCGGCGCGCGGATCGCCCGCCCTGTGGCTGCTGGCCGCTGCCGCGCTGACCTGGCAACTGGCCAGCACCCCGCCGCTGTGGCTGCCGTCGACGCTCGCCGTACTCGCCGCCGCCGCAGCGATCGGTTGGCGGCCGGCGCTGGCGCCGGTGCTGTTTGCCGTCGCGCTGCCGTTGTGGGACCTGACTCCCTGGACCGGCCGCGCGCTGTGGGACGAGTTCGACCTGCTGCTGGCCGTCGGGCTGGCCGTCGCCTGGGCGCGCACGCGGCCGCCGACGTCGCCGATGCCGGCGCTGTGGAAGGTCGGCTTCACGCTGCTGGCGGCCAGCCTGGGCGTGAGCGCGCTGATCGGCCTGTGGCCAGGCGCCGCGCCCGACGCCAACGCGCTGGCCGGCTACCACGGCCCTTTCAACGCGCTGCGCATCGTCAAGGGCGTGCTCTGGGCGGCGCTGCTCGTCGGGCTGTGGCGTCGGCTGGACGCCGGCGGGCAGGACCCGGCGGCGGGTTTCGCGCGCGGCATGGTGCTCGGCCTGGCCGGCGTCGTCGCCTGGGTGCTGTGGGAGCGCTGGGCCTTCGTCGGCCTGTCGGACTGGGACGCCGCCTACCGCGTCACCGGGCCGTTCTCGGCCATGCACCGCGGCGGCGCCTTCGTCGAGTGCTACCTTGCGGTGGCGATGCCTTTCGCGGCCCAGGCCGTGCTGTCGGCGCGTCGGGTGGCGGCACGCGTGGCCGCCGGCGCGCTGCTGCTGGCCGGCAGCCTGGCGATGATGCTGACGTTCTCGCGCAACGGTTATGCGGCGCTGGCGGTTGCGATGGCGGCCTGGGCCGTGTTCGCGCTGCGCGCCCGCGCCGGCCGCCGGCCGGCGACGGTGCTGGCCGTGGTGGTGCTCGTCGCCGGCGTGGCCGCGGCCGCGTGGCCAGTGTTGCGTGGTGGCTACGCGCAGGAGCGGCTGGCGCAGTGGGAGCGCGACCTCGGCGTGCGCGTCGCGCACTGGCAGGACGCGCTGGCGATGCGCGACGGCTCGTGGGCCGGCGCGCTGTTCGGCGCCGGCCTCGGTCGCTTCCCGGACCTGCACTACTGGCAGACGCGCGAGCCGCAGCGCGCGGCGCGCCTGCGGATCGAGCAAGGTGAGCCCGACAGGCCGGACGATCCGCCGGCATTCCTGCGCCTGGGCGGCGGCGCGCTGACCTACCTCGACCAGATCGTGCGGATCGGTGGCGCCGAGCGCGCGACGCTCGTCCTGCGGCTGCGGGCCCGGACGGCAGGTCAGTCCCTGACCGTCAGCGTCTGCGAAAAGTGGATGCTCACATCGGCAATCTGTGTGTCGGCGTCGGTCACTGCCGGGCCGCAGCCGGACACCTGGACCCCGGCCGAGGCGGTGCTGGACCTGTCGCCGCTGGCGGCGTCGCCGCATGCCCGGCCGGTCAAGCTGGCCCTGCATGCGCCGTCGGGCGAGGCCGTGGTCGACGTCGCCGGGGTCTCGCTGGTCGCCGACGACGGGCGCGATCTGTTGCGCAATGGCGACTTCGCGCACGGCTTCGACGGCTGGTGGCTGTCGACCGACGTCGACCCGCCCTACCACGTGCACAGCCTGCCGGTCGCGGTGCTGCTGGAGCAGGGCTGGGCCGGCGCCCTGGCCTGGGCGCTGCTGCTGTCGGCCGCGGCGGCGGCCGGGACGGTGGCGGCCTGGGGCGGCGTGGCGGGGGCGGCGGTCGCCATCGCCGCGCTCGCCGCCTTCGGCGTGTCGGCGAGCCTGAACACGCTGATCGACGATCCGCGCTTCCTGCTGCTCCTGCTGATGCTGGCCTGGGGCTGCGTGGCGGCCCAGGCCGCGGGCCGGGGGGTGCCTTTGGCGGCGGCGGTCCCACCGTTGTCGCCGGTGCGGCGGCGGTCCCGTCGGCGGTCGGGAGAGGGTCTGGTCCAGCACATGGACCCCGGGATGTCGCCGGCGCCGGCGCCCGTGCCAGCCGCGCCACGCTGACACATCGAGTCACCCGGGCAAACCCGGGGGCCATCGCCCTGCGTGCGATACTGATCGGTCAGAAAACCAACACGCCCGCCGCGTCCGCGCGCCGGCTGCGCTTTTTCGCGCGTGAACACCGCCCCCGACGCCCTCATCGAGATCGACCGCGTTTCGTTCGGCTACGACGAGCGGCGACTGATCCTGAACGACATCTCGCTGCGCTTCATGCGCGGCAAGGTGACGGCCATCCTGGGCGGGTCGGGCTGCGGCAAGACGACGTTGCTGCGGCTGATCGGCGGCGTGCACGCGGCCACGTCCGGGCGCGTGGTGTTCGACGGCCGGGTGCTCGACGTGCGCGACAAGGCGCAGATGCACGCGCTGCGCCGCCGCCTGGGCATGCTGTTCCAGTTCGGCGCGCTGTTCACCGACCTGACGGTGTTCGAGAACGTCGCCTTCCCGCTGCGCGAGCACACCGAACTGCCCGAGGCGATGATCCGCGACATCGTGCTGATGAAGCTCAACGCGGTCGGCCTGCGCGGCGCCGCCGGGCTGCGCATTTCCGAGGTCTCGGGCGGCATGGCGCGGCGCGTCGCGCTGGCGCGCGCGATCGCGCTCGACCCCGAGCTGATCATGTACGACGAGCCCTTCGCCGGTCTGGACCTGATCTCGATGGGCGTCGCGGCCAAGCTGATCCGCACCCTCAACGACACCACCGGCGCCACCTCGCTCGTCGTCTCGCACGACGTGCCGGAGTGCATGGCGATCTCCGACTGGGTGGTGCTGATGGCCGCCGGCGGCCGGCTCGTGGCGCAGGGCACACCGAAGGAACTGATGGACTCGGACGACCCCGAGGTGCGCCAGTTCGTGCGCGGCGAGCCCGACGGGCCGGTCAAGTTCCACTACCCTGCGCCCGAGCTGGCCGAGGACTTCGGGGTGGCGTCTTGAGCCGGTCGAACCCGCTGGCGGTCCTCGGCGCGCGCACGCTGCACGTGCTGCACGGCTTCGGTCACGCGGCGCTGTTCTTCGTCGACCTGCTGCGCGTGCTGCCCGGCTCGCTGCGCCGCTTCTACCTGGTGGTGCACCAGATCCACGCCATCGGCAACCGCTCGCTGCTGATCATCCTGGCCTCCGGTATCGCGGTCGGCTTCGTGCTGGCGCTGCAGATGTACTACGCGCTGGTGACCTACGGCGCGGCCGAGAGCCTGGGGTTGATCGTCAACCTGTCGCTCGTGCGCGAGCTCGGGCCGGTCGTCACCGCGCTGCTGTTCGCCGGCCGCGCCGGCACCTCTCTGACGGCCGAGATCGGGCTCATGAAGGCCGGCGAGCAGCTGGCGGCGATGGAGCTGATGGCGGTCGATCCGCGCCAGCGCGTGCTGGCGCCGCGCTTCATCGGCGGCATCATCGCGATGCCGCTGCTGGCGGCGATGTTCTCGGCCGTCGGCATCCTGGGCGCCTGGGTCGTCGCGGTCGGGCTGATCGGCGTCGACGCGGGCAACTTCTGGTCCATCATGCAAAGCGGCGTCGACTGGTGGCGCGACGTCGGCAACGGCCTGGCCAAGTCCGCCGTGTTCGGCGTCATCTGCACCGCGGTGGCGCTCTACCAGGGCTACGAGACCGAGGCCACGCCCGAAGGCGTGGCCTA
>CAZQPN010000263.1:0-4816 GCA_964595215.1 uncultured Rubrivivax sp.
CAAGGGCGGCAGCTGGTGCTCGACGGCGTTCCACACCAGGGCATGGTCGACCAGGCCGTAGCCGTGGATCAGCACGTTTCGGAACGCGATGATCTGCGGATAGGCATCAAGCGCTGCAGCAGACGCCTCGTCGTTCTGGATCAGTGGCGGTTGTGCTTGTCTGGTCGGAAACGGGGCCGAGCAACGTCGAGATCGTCGACGACCACTGAAAGGAGCACCATGGCCCATCCCGTTGATCGAATGCGTCCGGTGCATCCCGGCGAGGTGCTGCGAGAGGACTCCCTGGCGCCGCTCGGCATGAGCGTGAATGCGCTGGCGGTGGCACTGGATGTTCCGGCCACCCGAATCCACGAGATCGTCAAGGAGCGCCGCAGCGTCACGGCCGATACGGCAGCGCGCCTGGCCAGGTACTTCGGCGGAGATGCCGCGTCGTGGCTCGTGCTGCAAGCGAACTACGATCTCAAGACCTTGCCCACCCAGAAGGACATCGAGCACAAGGTGCGCGTCCGTGAGTCGTTGATCGCCTAGGCTGCGCGCGGGGTGTGAAGTCCGGGCTACACCCTGCCCGCCCGCACCGCCGCGGCCAGGGTCTCGATCTCCATCCGTATCGCGTGCGGAAAACCGGCGCGCTGGCCGCGCTCGTCGTTGACCAGCCGCTCGATGGCCGCGTGGCGGTCGGCGCGGTCGGGCCAGACGGCGGCCAGCGCATTGGCCACGCGCGGGTAGCGCTCGCACAGCGCCTTCGGTCGCAGGTCGGGCGGCAGCGCCAGCAGCCAGTCGATCGCCGCGCCGGTCAGCGCGCGGTCGGTCACCTGGGGCTTGCGGCGGCGGCTGTCCCAGTAGCCGGGCTCCAGCGCGCGCGCCGTGCCGACGCCGGGCGGCAGCTCGTCCAGCGCGTGCCGCGCGTCGTCGAAGTCGGTCAGCTCGAAGTTCAGCGCGCCGAGCTCCGGCGGCTTGCTGTCGGGTCCGTGCGTGTTCATGTCACCCCCGCTCGTTCGTCCAGTGTCAGTGTCTGCCCGGAGACCAGCGGCAGCACGCGGTGCGCGCCGCCCTGGGCGGCGATCTGCGTCATCACGCGGTCCAGCTCGCCGGGCTTGATGTGCGTGACGTAGACCTCTGCCGGCTGCGTCAGCGCCTGCAGCTCCTGGCGCAGCTGCGCCGGGTGCAGGTGGCGGCTGACGCGCGCCAGCGCGTGCTCCTCGTCCCGGAAGGCGGTCTCGATGACCAGCATGCGGACCGTCAGGTCCGCCAGCCGCGCCCACAGCGCCGGGTTCGGCCCGGTGTCGCCGGTGTAGACCCAGGCGCCGCCGCGGGCGTCGAAGACGGCGAAGCCGCAGGCCGGCACCGTGTGCGCGGCGGGCAGCACCTCGACGCGCCGGCCGCCCAGGTCCAGCGTCTCGCCGATGGCGATCGGCACGAAGGCCAGCACCGGCTGCTCGGGCGTCGGCAGGCGCGTGAAGTCGGGCCAGATGACGCCGTTGAAGACATGCGTGCGCAGCGCGGCGATCGTCTGCGGCAGTGCGTGCACGCGCACCGGCGGGCGGCCGGCGGCCAGGCGCAGCCGCGTCACGCTGTCGGCCAGCAGGCCGATGGCCAGCACGTGGTCCAGGTGCGAGTGGCTGACCAGGATGTGGTCGACGCGCCCCATCTCCTCCAGCGTCAGGTCCCCCACCCCGGTGCCGGCATCGACGAGGACGTCGCTGCCGATCAGGAAGGACGTGGTGCGGCAGCCGGCGGCGATGGAGCCGGCGCAGCCGAGGACACGGATCTGCATGGGGCGTGTGTGGCGGGAGGAAAGCGCCCGGACATTGTGTTGCCCGGTCGGCCCGGCGGCACCGGGGGTGCCCCTCGTCCCGGCGACATGCGCGTGAAGCGCATCACGTCACCGGCCAGGCCGCGTCGTCACGCCGTCACCGGCACCGTCGCGCGCCGGCGCGCGGCTCAGGGATGGATGAACTGCATCTGCGTGCCGGCCAGCTCGATCACGTCGCCGTTGCGCAGCGGGATCGAGTCGGTCGTCAGCGGCACGCCGTTGACGCTGGGGCGCGACACGCCCTCGACGTGGGCGAAGGCGTAGCCGCCCGGGCGGCGCGTGATCGACGCCACCTGCACGCCGGGCTTGCCGACCGTCGTGACGACCTTGGTCAGTGCCACCTCGCGGCCGGCGGCCGCGCCGTTGAGCACCTTGATCGACGCCGGTGAACCGGCGCCCAGGCCGCCGGCCTGCGTGGCACGCGGGCTGGCGACCGTCGCGGGGATGGCCGCATGGGCTCCGGGCCGCATGATAATCGTCTTCTCGTAGTCGGTGCCGTCGTCGACCAGGTACTTGATCTTGTACTTGCCGATCTCGACCGTGTCGTTGTGCGCCAGCAGCTGCTTCTTGATCGCCTTGCCGTTGATGTAGGTGCCGTTGGTGCTGTTCAGGTCCTCGATGAAGACGTCGGCACCCACCATCTGCAGCACGGCGTGCTCGCCGCTGACGGCGAGGTTGTCGATCACGATGTCGTTGTAGGGGCGACGGCCGAGCGTGGTCTTGTCCTTGGTGATCTGCACTTCCTTGATCACGACGCCGTCGAGCGACACCACCAGCTTGCCCATTCCTGCCCCCAATCAGTTCGCCTGCCGCCACGCGCGGTGCAGGTCGTCGCCCGCCGGCATTCTGCCCGGCCTCAGCGCCGGAACGGCCACCACGACCTGGCCGCCGCCGCACCGGTGCCGCTGGCGTGCACCAGCACCACGGAAATATTATCCTTGCCGCCCGCGTCATTGGCGGCGTCGATCAGCGCGCGGCCGGCGGCGTCCAGGCGCTCGTGCGTGCCCATCAGCTGCGCGATGACGGCGTCGTCCAGCATGTCCGACAAGCCGTCGGAGCACAGCAGGTAGCGGTCACCGGGCTGGACCTCGTGCTGGTGGGTCTCCAGCAGCACCGTGTCCTCGACGCCGACGGCGCGCGTGACGAGGTTCTTGTTGGCCGCGAAGGCGGCCTGCTCGGGCGTGATCAGGCCGGCGTCGATCTGCTCCTGCAGCAGCGAGTGGTCGCGCGTGAGCTGGGTCAGCCGCTGGCCGCGCAGCCGGTAGGCGCGCGAGTCGCCGACGTGGCCGACGAGCACGTGGCCGTCGCGGAACACCGCCACCACCAGCGTCGTGCCCATGCCGGCGTACTGCGGGTTGGAGTTGGCGGCGTTGAAGATGGCCCGGTTGGCGTTGTCGACGCAGATGTCCATCGCGCGCCGGATGTCCTGGTCGGTCGCCTGCGGCGGAGCCTCGCGCAGCCAGCGGCCGAGCTCGGTGCAGACGAAGGAGGTCGCCATCTGGCTGGCCACCTCGCCGGCGTTGTAGCCGCCCATGCCATCTGCCAGCACCGCGAGGGCGGCATCGATGTCGAAGGCGACGGCGTCTTCGTTGTTGCTGCGCGCGCGACCGGCATCGACGGCGGCGTCGAACTCGAGCGTGAGGGGCACGATGGGGACAGGGGCGGACCGGGGCGCGGCGAACGGTGCGGCATTGTGCACCGGCGCTGGGGGGGCGCAAGCGGCCAGCACCCCGTGCCGATGACCGCGGCCGGACGCCGCCGCAGCGGCCGTGACTTTGCACCGGGCGCCGCGCGCCACGCCGCCGCGCCGGCGATCGCCGACGCGCGTCGCCCGTCGCGTCAGCGCGCGGCGTCGGCGGGCGGCACGCCGGCACCGGGGCGCAAGGCCGCCAGCGTGTCTGCGAGCGCGCTGGCGTCGCGCGGGCGATCGGCGGGCGACTTCGACAGCAGCCCGCGCACGGTGGCGGCCAGCGCCGGCGACACGCCGGGCTGCAGCGACGCCGGGTCGGGCGCGGGTGCCATCGCGACCTGCCGCAGCAGCTCGCCGAGCCCCGGTGCATCGAACGGCAGGCGGCCGGTGAGCAGCTCGAACAGCATCACGCCGAGCGCGTACAGGTCGCTCGCCGGGGCGGCCGGCTGGCCGGCGAGCAGCTCCGGCGCCATGTACGACGGGCTGCCGAGCAGGACCCCGGTGCGCGTGCGCTCGGCGTCGCCCAGCCCCGACACGGCGGCGACACCGAAGTCGGTCAGCACGATGCGGTCGGCCGCCCAGTCGACCATCACGTTGGCCGGCTTGAGGTCGCGGTGCACGACGCCCTGGGCGTGCGCATGGGCCAGCGCGCGCGCGAGGCGCTCGCCGATGGCGGCGACGACGGGCTCGGGCAGCCGCCGTGCCGGGCGCGTGTAGCGCGTCAGGTCGCAGCCGCCGAGCAGTTCCATCAGCAGCCAGGGGCGGCCGCCCGCGTCGCCGGCGCGGTGCACGTGCACGATGCCGGGGTGCCGAAGGCGCTGCAGCGTGGCGGCCTCGCGCGCGACGCGCTGCGCGGCCTCGCCGGCCTCGGCGGCGTCGAGGCCGGCCGCCGGCGCGAACACCTTGAGCGCGCGCAGCGCGTCCGGACCGGCGCCGGCGGCCAGGTCGGTGACGGCCAGCATCACGCCGTGGGCGCCGCGCGCGCTCAGTCGCTCGATGCGGCAACCGGCGATGTGCTGCCCGGGCGCCAGCGTGCCGCCGGGTGCCGGGGCGGGACCGTGCGCGGCGGCCATGGCGGGCGCTGCGCGCGGCAGGTCAGGCGGCCGCGCCGGGGTCCCGGCGCGACGCCGCCCACCGGCCCCAGGCCAGCACGAGCAGCGCGCCGACGACGCCGGCGCCGTAGCGGACGGCATCGGTCTGCGGCACCTTCGGCACCCAGGCCCACTGCGCCGCGTCGACCACCGCCGGGTCGGTGACCGCCATCGTGCCGGCGATCCAGCCCAGCAGCATGCCGCCGGCGACGATGATCCACG
>CAZQPN010000264.1:0-4809 GCA_964595215.1 uncultured Rubrivivax sp.
ACCGCCCCCACCGCCCTCGCGGCTGCCGAGCAGCTGCATCTGGTCAGCGATGATCTCGGTCGTGTACTTGTCGACGCCGTCCTTGTCGGTCCACTTGCGCGTCTTCAGCCGCCCCTCGACGTAGACCGGCCGGCCCTTCTTCAGGTACTCGCCGGCGATCTCGGCCAGCCGGTCGTAGAAGACGACGCGGTGCCACTCGGTCTCCTCCTGCTTCTCGCCGCTGTCGCGGTTCTTCCAGTTGCGTGTCGTCGCCAGCGTAACGTTGCAGATCGCCGACCCGCTGGGCGCGTAACGCACCTCCGGGTCGCGCCCGAGGTTGCCGATGAGGATGACCTTGTTGACCGACGCCATGGCGTGCTCCGTCGCGTGTGGGGATCGGTCCATTATCGCCCTGTGCCTGCCGCCGGCCATCACCCCCACAGTGGCCCGCGAGCGGGCGCCCGCCGATGGCGGTCGGTCCCGTGGCGGTCGGCCGGGTACCATCGGACGCGAGCCCATGAACGCCGTCGTCGACACCCCATCGTCCCCGCTCGAGGTCCTGCAGGAGGTCTTCGGCTACCCCGCCTTCCGGGGTCCGCAGCGGGCCATCGTCGAGCACACCGTCGGCGGCGGCGACGCGCTCGTGCTGATGCCCACCGGCGGCGGCAAGAGCCTGTGCTACCAGGTGCCCGCCATCGTGCGCCACCGCGCCGGCCAGGGCGTGAGCATCGTCGTCAGCCCGCTGATCGCGCTGATGCACGACCAGGTCGGCGCGCTGGCCGAGCTCGGCGTGCCCGCCGCCTTCCTCAACTCCACGCTCGACGGCGAGGAGGCGCGGCGCGTCGAGCGCGAGCTGCTCGCCGGCCGCCTGGTGATGCTGTACGCCGCGCCCGAGCGGCTGCTGACGCCGCGCTTCCTGGCCATGCTCGACTCGCTGCACGAGCGCGGCCGGCTCGGCCTGTTCGCGATCGACGAGGCGCACTGCGTCAGCCAGTGGGGACACGACTTCCGCGCCGAGTACCTCGGCCTGTCGGCGCTGCACGAACGCTACCCCGACGTGCCGCGCATCGCGCTGACCGCCACCGCCGACGACCACACGCGCGCCGACATCGTCGAGCGGCTCGCGCTGGGCGATGCGCGGCTGTTCGTCAGCAGCTTCGACCGCCCGAACATCCGCTACACCATCGTCGAGAAGGCCGATCCGAAGGCGCAGCTGCTGCGCTTCCTGCGCGACGAGCACGAGGGGGACGCCGGCATCGTCTACTGCCAGAGCCGGCGCAAGGTCGAGGACACGGCCGATTGGCTGGCCGCGCAGGGCGTGCCCGCGCTCCCGTACCACGCCGGGCTGGACGCGGAGACGCGGCGACGCCACCAGGACCGATTCCTGCGCGAGGAAGGCCTGGTGATGGTGGCCACGATCGCCTTCGGCATGGGCATCGACAAGCCCGACGTGCGCTTCGTCGCCCACCTCGACCTGCCGAAGAACATCGAGGGCTACTACCAGGAGACGGGCCGTGCCGGGCGCGACGGCCTGGCCGCAGACGCCTGGATGGCCTACGGCCTGGCCGACGTCGTCAACCAGCGGCGCATGATCGACGAGGGCGAGTCGCCGGACGAGTTCAAGCGGCTTCAGCGCGACAAGCTCGATGCGCTGCTCGCGCTGGCCGAGTCGCACGACTGCCGGCGCGTGCGGCTGCTCGGGTACTTCGGCGAGGCGTCGACGGCCTGCGGAAACTGCGACAACTGCCTGCAGCCGCCGGCGACCTGGGACGCGACCGAGGCCGCGCGCAAGGCCTTGTCGTGCATCTACCGCTTCCGCCAGCACGGCGGCAGCGGCTTCGGCTCGGGCCACCTGATCGACGTCCTGCGCGGCAAGGTCACCGACAAGGCGCGCCAGCACGGCCACGAGCGGCTGTCGACCTTCGGCATCGGTGCCGACCTGTCCGAGGCCCGCTGGCGCGGGGTGCTGCGCCAGCTGATCGCGCTGGGCCACGTGCGGGCCGAGGGCGAGTGGCACACGCTGGCGCTGTCGGACTCGGCGCGCGCGGTCCTCAGGGGCGAGGTCACGCTGCAGCTGCGCGTGCCGTCGGAGGCCAAGCGGGGCGCTAAGTCGGCGCGCCGCAGCGGCGGCGGCGACCGCCCGCCGCCGCTGCCGCTGGACGACGCCGGGCTGGCGCGTTTCGTCGCCCTCAAGGCCTGGCGGGCGGAGGTCGCGCGCGAGCACAATTTGCCGGCCTACGTCGTCTTCCACGACGCGACGCTGGCGGAGATGGCGCGCGCCCGGCCCGGGGCGCTCGATGAACTGGGTGCGATCAGCGGCGTCGGCGCGAAGAAGCTCGAGGCCTACGGGCGCGAGATCCTGCGTGTGCTCGGCGATGTGTCGGCCAGCGCCGGCGCTGCCGACCAGGGCGACGGACCCGGCGACCCGGGCGACCGCGTCACCTGACGGGGTCGTCCGGCGCGCTCACGACGACTGCTCCGACTCCCGCTTGAGCATGGCCATCAATGCCGCCATGTCCAGTTGCGCGTGGCGTTCGTCGACCGGGTCGAGCACGCCCTCGCGTCGCAGCGCCGCCACCAGACGGCTCGCGGTCTCGACCGTCATGCCCAGCATCGCGCCCATGTCCTGCCGCGTCGGCAGCCAGACGTGACCGGCGTCGTCGCCGTATTCGGTGAGCTTGAGGAGCAATCGCAGCATGCGCCAGCGCGCGCTGCCGCCGGTCAGCTCCGTCAGCCACTCGTCGGCCTCGTCGAGCGCGCTCTGCCAGCGCTTCATCAGGTCGCGCGCCAGCGCCGGCTGCGACGTGCACAGCTCGTCGACGAGCGCGCGCGGCAGCCGGCAGGCGCGCACCGGGGTGCAGGCGACGGCGTCGGCGGCGTAGGTCTGGCCGAGCACGGCCTCCATGCCGACGAGGTTGGCGCGCCCGGCGAGGCGCACGATGCGGCGCTCGCCGCGCTCGCTGCTGCGCTCCAGCCGGACGACACCTTCGCGCACCGTGTAGGCCGCCTCGCCGCGCTCGCTGGCGCGGTAGAGGTGCTCGCCGGGCGCGAGCGTGATGTCCGCGATGTGGTAGTGGAGGTCCGACAGCGCGTCCTCGCCGAGCACGCCGAACAGCGCGAAGCGCCGCACACCGCACTGCATGCAGGCACGGGCCTGGGGGTTGTAGACCGCTGCCGGGCGCGGGGCCGATGCGTGGTCAGGCGCGATGGGGATCACAGGGATCGATCGTAGCCGGTGCTGGCCGGGCCGATGCCCGTCGTGGCTATGATGTCCGGTTTGCCTCCTTGCGCCATGCCGTCCCACGCGTCCACGCCATCGCCGCCCGCGCGTCCCACCGGGAGTCCGACCGGCGGCGGCCCGAACGGCGGCCATTTCGAGCCCCCGATGATCCGGGTGCGCGGCGCGCGCACGCACAACCTGAAGAACATCGACGTCGACATCCCCAAGCACGCGCTGGTGGTGATCACCGGGCTGTCGGGCTCGGGCAAGTCCAGCCTGGCCTTCGACACCCTGTACGCCGAGGGACAGCGGCGCTACGTCGAGAGCCTGTCGGCCTATGCGCGGCAGTTCCTGCAGCTGATGGACAAGCCCGACGTCGACGTCATCGAGGGGCTGGCGCCGGCGATCAGCATCGAGCAGAAGGCGACCAGCCACAACCCGCGTTCGACCGTGGGCACGGTGACGGAAATCCACGACTACCTGCGCCTGCTCTATGCCCGCGCCGGCACGCCGCACTGTCCGGAGCACGACCTGCCACTGGCCGCGCAGAGTGTCAGCCAGATGGTCGACGCCGTGCTGGCGCTCGGCGAGGGCACGCGGCTGATGATCCTGGCGCCGGTGGTGCGCGAGCGCAAGGGCGAGTTCGCCGAGCTGTTCCAGGACATGCAGGCGCAGGGCTTCGTGCGCTTTCGCATCGGCGCCGGCGGCCAACCGGGCACGATCGTCGAAGCGGACGCGCTGCCGGCGCTGAAGAAGACCGAGAAGCACGACATCGACGTCGTCATCGACCGCCTGCGCGTGCGCGCCGACATGCGGCAGCGCCTGGCCGAGAGCTTCGAGGCCGCGCTGCGCATCGCCGACGGACGGGCGATCGTGCTCGAGATGGACGCGGCCGGTACCGATGCCGCCACGAACGGCGCCGCGGCGCGCGAGCATGTGTTCAGCCGGCGCTTCGGCTGCCCCGTGTGCAGCTACTCGCTCAGCGAGCTCGAGCCGCGGCTGTTCTCGTTCAACTCGCCGATGGGCGCCTGCCCCGCGTGCGACGGCCTCGGACAGGTGACGGTGTTCGACCCGCAGCGCGTCGTCGCCTTCCCGCAGCTGAGCCTGGCCGGTGGCGCCGTCAAGGGCTGGGACCGGCGCAACGCCTACAGCCACTCGATGCTGCAGAGCGTGGCCGGGCACTTCGGCTTCGACATCGACACCCCCTTCGAGGCCCTGCCCGAGGCGGCGCGCCAGGTCCTGCTGTACGGCTCGGGCGACGAGGCGATCGAGTTCACCTACAGCGCCGAGTCCGGCAGCGGCCGGGCGCGCAGCGTCAAGCGTCGGCACCCTTTCGAGGGCATCATCCCGAACTTCGAGCGGCGCTATCGCGAGACCGACTCGGCCGCGGTGCGTGAGGACCTGGCGCGCTACCAGGCCGCGCGCCCCTGCCCGGAGTGCGGCGGCAGCCGGCTGCGGCGCGAGGCGCGGCACGTCTTCCTCAGCAGCGCCGATGCCCGCGGACCGGCGCTGTTCGAGGTCGAGGGCTGGACGCTGGCCGAGTGCCACGACTGGTTCGCCGGCCTGCAGCTGGTCGTCACCAAGGCCGAGATCGCCGACAAGATCGTGCG
>CAZQPN010000265.1:0-4805 GCA_964595215.1 uncultured Rubrivivax sp.
AGTGGGACTTCGACCTCGGCAACGGCTTCTACGACTACAAGGGCAACGCCTGGGTGCCCGGCTGGGGCAACGAGGAGCTGCAGTACTACACGCGCGAGCCGGCCAACGCGTCGGTCAAGGACGGCCTGCTGACCATCCGCGCGATCAAGGAGTCGCTGCACGGCTGCGGCTACACCTCGGCGCGGCTGAAGACGCGCCGGCGCGACGGCACGCCGCTGTTCACGACGACCTACGGCCGGGTCGAGATCCGCGCCCGTGTGCCCTGGGGCAAGGGCCTGTGGCCGGCGCTGTGGATGCTGCCGCTGGACGACGCCTATGGCGGCTGGGCGGCGTCGGGCGAGATCGACCTGATGGAGATCGTCGGCGAGAAGCCGCACGAGGTGCTCAACAGCATCCACTTCGGTTCGCCCGGCATCGACGGGCGCGAGCTGATCACCCACGTGCACCCGCTGCCCGGCGGCAGCACGGTGGCCGACTGGCACACCTACGCGATGGAGTGGGAGCCGGGCGAGATCCGCTTCTACGTCGACGACGTGCACACCAGCACGCGCGACTGGTGGTGGAGCTGCAGCCTGACGAAGGACGGCGCCGGCATCCTGCCGAAGAAGGCGGCCGACCTCAACCCCTGGCCGGCGCCCTTCGACCAGCCTTTCTACATCGTGATGAACGTCGCCGTCGGCGGCAACTTCCCCGGCGCACCGAACGACGCCACACGATTCCCGGCCGAGATGGTGGTGGACTACGTGCGCGTGTACGAGAAGGCCGGCGGCCAGTGCTCGGCCAAGCCGCGCGGCAAGGGCCGCTTCCCTTGGCAGAAGAAGCGCTGAGCAGCGAGGGCAGCCGTGGCCGAGAAGACCCTGCGCCTGGCGGTGACCGAGAAGGTCGGCGGCGGCTTCTTGCCGGCCGGCGGCCCGCCGCTGTTCCGGGCTGCGGACGTGCCGGTGGCGATCGTCGGGTCAAGGGTGTACAAGCCCGACGAGGCCAAGACCGGACCGATGGGCCACGCGCCCGAAGCCCGCCGTGGACACGAGCGCGAAGGGGCGGTACGCGGGATCGCCCGTACCGTCGCCCCGGCGGCGCCCGCGCCGCGGCGCATCCGGCCCTCACACCGACCGGCCCGAACCCTCCGGCCGATCCGACACCGAAGGAGACCCGCATGAACCCAGACCCTCACGACCCGGCCTCTGCCACGCACGCCGGCAGCCGCTCGGCGCCCGCCACGTCCGGCTGGACCGGGCCGACGCCCGAAGGCGCACCCGCACCGCTGTCGCCGCAGGCGCGCGCGGCGCTCGACAGCGAGTTCGCCGCGCTGCTGAAGGCCGGCGTGCACGGCCTGTGCTTCAGCCCCTATGTCGAGGGCCAGGCGCCCGGCACCCACGTCGGCGAGGACCAGATCCGCGAACGGCTGCGCATCGTCCAGCCGGTCGCCCGCTGGGTGCGCACCTTCTCCTGCACGGAGGGCCACGAGGCGACGCCACGCATCGCGCACGAACTCGGGCTAAAGACGCTGGTTGGCGCCTGGCTGGGCACCGACCGCGAGATCAACGCGCGCGAGATCGAGGGCGTGATCGCGGTCGCCAAGGCCGGTCACGCCGACATCGTCGCCGTCGGCAACGAGGTCCTGCTGCGCGAGGACCTGCCGGAGGACGAGCTGATCGCGCACATCGAGCGCGTGAAGGCCGCGCTGCCGGGCGTGCCGGTCGGCTACGTCGACGCCTACTACCTGTTCGAGACGCATCCGCGCGTGACCGCCGCCTGCGACGTCGTGCTGACCAATTGCTACCCGTTCTGGGAGGGCGTGCCGCGCGAGCAGGCGCTGCCCTACATGCAGCAGATGCTGGCGCGCACGCGCGCGGCCGCACCCGGCAAGCGCGTGATCATCAGCGAGACCGGCTGGCCCGACCAGGGCAGCCCCTTCCACGGCTCGTTCCCGTCGGTCGAAGGCACCAAGCAGTACTTCGTCGACACCATGCGCTGGACGCAGGCCGAGGGCCTGGAGGTCTTCTGGTTCGCCGCCTTCGACGAGGCCTGGAAGGTCGGTGCCGAGGGCGACGTCGGCGCCTACTGGGGCCTGTGGGGCAAGGACGGCCGGCCCAAGTTCACTTGACCCCCGAGGCCATTCCCGATGCTGAGACTACCCACCGGCCGCGCCATCTGCTACTCCGGCTACCGCGACGGCCAGAGCCCCGACGCCCGCGTCTTCCCGAGCCTGGACCAGATCCGCGAGGACCTGCTGATCCTGCAGCCGCACTGGCGCCTGCTGCGCCTGTACGACTGCACGCCGCACGCCGAGCGCGTGCTGGAGGTGATCCGCCGCGACGGGCTGGACTTCCAGGTCATGCTCGGCGCCTACCTCGCGGCCGAGGCCAGCAACCCCGGCTGCCCCTGGGGCGCGGACTTCAGCGACGCGCAGCTCGAGGCCAACCGGGCCGAGAACGAGGCCGAGGTCGGACGCCTGATCGCGCTGGCCCGCGGGCACGAGGACATCGTCTTCTCGGTCGCGGTGGGCAACGAGGCGACGGTCGACTGGACCGACCACCTGGTGCCGGTGCCGCGCATGATCGATCACGTGCGCCGAGTGCGTCGGCACGTGCGGCAGCCGGTCACGTTCTGCGAGAACTACGTGCCCTGGCAGGACAAGCTGCGCGACCTGGTGCCCGAGCTGGACTTCCTCTCGCTGCACACCTACCCGGTCTGGGAGTACAAGCAGCTGCACGAGGCGCTGGCGTACACGCAGCAGAACTACGAGAGCGTGGCCCACCGCTACCCCGACAAGCCGATCGTCATCACCGAGGCCGGCTGGACGACGCGCTCGAACGGACGCGGCATCCATCCCGACAACACGTCGCAGGAGTTGCAGGCGGTCTACCTGAAGGACTTGGTCGGCTGGACCGATGCCGCCGGCATCCCGTGCTTCGTGTTCGAGGCCTTCGACGAGCCCTGGAAGGGGTCGGACGACCCGCTCGAGCCGGAAAAGCACTGGGGCCTGTACACGGTCGACCGGCAGCCCAAGCAGGTGATGCGCGACTGGCCGGCTCCACCATGAGGGGAGTCCGGCGCGCTGCTGTGCCCGCGACCGCGCTGGTGGCGTTGTCGGTGATGTCCGGCGGCCACCTCGGCGGTCCGGTCGAGGACGCGATCTTCCCGGTCGCGATGGAGATCGAGCCCATGCCCTTGCACCCGGCGCGCCGTTAGCGCGGAGCGGGCGGCGATGGTGCGAGGCCGTTGCCGTCGGCGCCCGCCCTCGGCGCGCGCCGACGGTGCGTGCGCCTACACCGCGTACTTGGGCCGCTCGTCCTGGTCCCACAGGCCCCAGTGGGTCCCCACGTCGCCCTCCTGCTGGACCTTCCACGACTCGTCGAACGACGAGAAGTAGAACAGCTCGACCCCCTGGGCGCCGGCCCACTGCTGGACGCTGATGAAGTACTTCATCGCGTTCTCGGGCGACGGCACGGCCTCGGCCACCGACTGCCCCTGGCTCGGCCAGCCCGTCTCGGCGACGATCACCTTCTTGCCCTTGGCGGCCGCCTGCACCAGCGCGTGCATGTGCTGCAGATAGCGCAGCGCCTGGTCGTTGTCGGCGCCTTCCCAGAACGGGTAGCCATTGAACAGCACCAGGTCGCAGGCGTCGACCAGCGCGGGACGCTCCAGGAACTGGTAATAGGCGTCGACGCAGCCGACCGGCACGTGCGAGGGCAGCGACGCCCTGGCCCGCCGCACGTAGGCCAGGAGCTCGGGCTCCGGCAGCTCGTCGCGCAGCAGCACCTCGTTGCCCACGGCGGCGATGTCCACCAAGCCCTCCTCGGCCAGCTTCACCAGGGCCCGGATCTCGCGCTCGTTGCGGTCCCGGTCATGGCTGATCCAGGCACCCACCATCGTCTTCAGGCCATGGGCGCGCGCGATCGCGGGAATGCGTTCGTGGCCTTCGGTGCAGGCGAAGGACCGGATCCAGCGCGTGCTGGGCGTGATGACCTGCATGCGCCGGCGGATCTGCGACTCGGTCAGCAGGTCGCCGGCGGTCTGGCCTTCGGCATAGGGGCTGAAGCACAGGCCGTGCAAGCGCGCGTCGAGCACCGACGAGAACTGGGCCCGGATCTCTGGCAGCGACTTGCCCGCGAAGGCCGACCCTGCCGCGGCGGGCAGCTCCAGGCCGCGCTGCGCCAGCGACAGAAGCTTGCCCGGCGCATGCGCCGACGATCCGACGGCGCCGGCCTTGCGGCCGTCGAGCTCGGCGCGGATCTCGTGCGCCTGCTCCTCGTTGAGGTCGTAGTTGCGCATGACCCACAGGGCCAGCAGCGTGCCGGCGATCGGAACGCCGGAGTAGAAGAAGCGCAGGCCGGTCACGGCGCCTTCGGCCTGCACCGCGGCGTCCGGCGTGAACCCGACCATCGTCATGATCGCGCCACTCAGCAGGCCGGCGATGGCGAAGCCGAACTTGACCATCCACCAGTAGATGGCGCCGAAGATGCCTTCGCGCCGCTTGCCGGTCTTCAGCTCGTCGAGGTCGCAGACGTCCGCCGTCATCGACATCATCAGCGTGAACAGGCCGCCGATGCCGAACGAGAAGAACGGCAGCGCGAAGATGAACATGTACGGCTTGCCGGGGATCATCAGGAACCACAGCAGGACGTAGCCGATGATGGAGATGCCCTGCGACACCATGAAGGCGTTCTTCTTGCCGATCCTCTTGGACATCCACGCCACGGTGGGGATCACGGCGAAGGTGGTGATGAGTGCGCCGATGCTGCCGAACAGCGTGGGCCAGATGCCGGCCGCCGCGGCATCACCCGCGAACAGGTGGTAGA
>CAZQPN010000266.1:0-4800 GCA_964595215.1 uncultured Rubrivivax sp.
GCCTTGGTCGACTGCACCTGGGTGCGCACGCCCGGGATCTTGTCGGCGTAGATCTTGCTCAGCGCCACGCCCAGCGGGTAGTACACGCCGCTGGTGCCGCCGGTGAGGATGTTGATGAACTGGTCGGCCTTGGCCACGGCCGGCAGCAGGCAGGTGCCGGCGGCGACGGCCAGGGCGGTCAGGATCTGGCGACGGGGGGAACGGTGCATGGGGTCTCCTGCGAGTGAAGGCGAAACCCCGAAGGTATACCCGGCCCGGCGCCCGCCGTCAGTAGGCAATAACCGCAGGAGGGTGGCGCGCGGGCCGCGAGAGACCGGCCGGACGCGGCCGACTACGAACGCCCGTAGGTGTCCTCGAAGCGCACGATGTCGTCCTCGCCCAGGTAGCTGCCCGACTGCACCTCGATGATCTCCAGCGGCAGCTTGCCGGGGTTGGCCAGCCGGTGCACGGTGCCCACCGGGATGTAGGTGCTCTGGTTCTCGGTCAGCACCAGCACCTGGTCGCCGTTGGTCACTTCGGCGGTGCCGCTGACGACCACCCAGTGCTCGGCGCGGTGGTGGTGCTTCTGCAGGCTGAGCGTCGCGCCCGGCTTGACCATGATGCGCTTGACCTGGAAGCGCCCGCCCATGTCGATGCTGTCGTACCAGCCCCAGGGCCGGTGCACCTTGCGGTGCAGCGCCTGTTCGCCGCGCTGCTCGGCACCGAGCTGGCTGACGATCTTCTTCACGTCCTGGCTCTGCGCGCGGTCGGCCACCAGCACGGCGTCGGCGGTCTCGACGACGACGATGTCGCGCAGACCGACGACGCTGACCAGGCGGCTGGTGGCGTGCACCAGCACGTTGCGGCTGTCGGCGACGATGGCGTCGCCCTGCGTGGCGTTGCCAGCGGCGTCCTTCGGCGAGACCTGCCACACTGCCTCCCAGGCGCCGAGGTCGTTCCAGCCGGCGTCCAGCGCGATCATGCGGATCGGTGGGTCACCACCCGAGCAGCGCTCCATCACCGCGTAGTCGACCGACTCCGACGGCACCGCCTCAAACTCGGCCTGGCCCGGCCGCACGAAGCGATCGTCGGTGCGGCGCGCCGCCCAGGCGGCACGCACGGCCGAGGCGATGTCCGGCCGGAAGCGCTCCAGCGCCGCCATCCACGCCGAGGCCTTGAGCACGAAGATGCCGGCGTTCCAGTAGTAGCCGCCCTCGGCCAGGTAGCGCGCGGCCGTCGCCGCGTCGGGCTTCTCGACGAAGCGATCGACCAGGCCGTCGCTGGCGCGGATGTAGCCATAGCCGGTCTCGGGCCGGTCCGGCGTCACGCCGAGGATGACGATGGCGCCGTCGGCGGCCTGGCGCACGGCGGCCTGCAGCGCCGCGGTGAAGGCCGCCGGGTCGGTGGCCGTCTGGTCGGCCGGGGTGACGGCCAGCACCGGGTCGGCGCCGCCCTCGAGCGCGGCCAGCGCGGCCAGCGTCAGCGCCGGCGCGGTGTTGCGGCCTGCCGGCTCCAGCAGCACGGCGCTGGGCTCGATGCGCAGCTCGCGCAGCTGGTCGAGCACGAGGAAGCGGTGCTCCTCGTTGCCGACGATCAACGGCGCAGCCACGCGCAGGCCGGGGGCCTCGAGGTCCGCCAGCCGCGCTACGGCCTGCTGCAGCAGGCTGCGCTGGCTGCCGTCGAGCACCAGGAACTGCTTCGGGTAGCCGGCGCGCGACAGCGGCCACAGCCGGGTGCCGGAGCCGCCGGCCATGACGACGGGTTGGACGAGCAGGGGGGTCATGCAGATCCTTCGGACGGGTTCTCAGGCGGCCTCGAAGCCGTTCGGGTTCATCGACTGCCAGCGCCAGCTGTCGGCGCACATGCGGTCGAGGTCGAGCCGGGCGCGCCAGCCCAGCAACGCCTCGGCGCGCGACGGGTCGGCCCAGCAGGCGGCGACGTCGCCCGGCCGCCGCGGCACGATGCGGTACGGGATCTGGCGCCCGCTGGCCCGTGCGTAGGCGGCGGCGACCTCGAGCACGCTGTGGCCACGTCCTGTGCCGAGGTTGACGGTGAACGAGCCGGGCGCGTCGAACAGCCGGCGCAGCGCTGCCGCGTGGCCGTCGGCGAGGTCGGTGACGTGGATGTAGTCGCGCACGCCGGTGCCGTCGGGTGTCGGGTAGTCGTTGCCGAAGACCTGCAGCGCGTCGCGCCGGCCGACGGCGACCTGTGCCACGTAGGGCATCAGGTTGTTCGGCACGCCACGCGGGTCCTCGCCGATCAGCCCGCTGGCGTGCGCGCCGACCGGGTTGAAGTAGCGCAGGCAAGCGGTCTGCCACGCCGGGTCGGCGGCGCCGAGATCGCGCAGCACGGCCTCGCCGATCAGCTTGGTCTGGCCATACGGGTTGGTCGCGGACAGCGGAGCGTCCTCGGTGATCGGCAGCGTCCGTGGATCGCCGTATACGGTCGCGCTGGAGCTGAAGACGAAGCGCCGGATGGCGTGCCGCTGCAGCGCCTCGCATACGGTGACCAGGCCGCCGACGTTGTTGCGGTAGTAGGCCAGCGGCTGCGCGACCGACTCGCCGACGGCCTTGTAGGCGGCGAAGTGCACCGTGGCGTCGACACGCCGGCGCCGCAGCAGGTCGTCGAGCGCGGCGGCGTCGCAGACGTTGACCCGCTCGAAGGCCGGCACCCGCCCGCTGAGCCGCTGCAGGCGGTCGAGCACGTTCGGCGAACTGTTGGAGAAATCGTCGACGCCGAGAACGTCGAATCCCGCCGCCTCGAGCGCGAGCCAGGTGTGCGAGGCGATGTAGCCGGTGGCGCCGGTGAGCAGGACGGTGGGCATGGGCGAACGGAAGATCGGCGGGGCCGATTGTCGGCCGTCCGTCGAAGCCACGCATCCTATGCCAGGCTCGGACCGGTGCCGCGGCGGCGCCTCCCGGCGACCGCGCGGGCTGTGCATTTGTCGTCGAGGTTCGACGCCGGGCTGGGTTCGGTGCCGCCTGGCACATCGATCGCCGCGGGTGACCCGCGGCGCCTGTCGGCGGCGGCCGGCTGCCTACAATGCGGCGATGCTCAACGCCCTGCAAAGCCTGTTTGCCCCGGCCGCGATGAACCGGCTGACGCTGGTGATCAACCATGTGCTGGCGGCCGAGCCGGCAGCCGTAGACCGAATGCGCGTGCACGGCGGGCGACGCATCGTGCTGTCGCCGCAGGCCTGGCCGTCGCTGCTGCCGGCGCTGCCGCCCCTGGCCTTCGCGGTCACGCCGGCCGGCCTGCTCGAGTGGGTCGGCGAGCCGGCCCCCGCGTCGGCCGCGCCGGCCGACCTGACGGTGCGCTTCGACGCCTCCAACCCGGCGCTGCTGCTGGCCAGCGCGGTCAGCGGCGAAACGCCGACGGTCGACATCGACGGCGACGCGCAGCTGGCCACCGACGTCAACTGGCTGATGCAGAACCTGCGCTGGGACGTCGAGGCCGATCTCGAGCGCGTGCTCGGCCCGGCGCCGGCGCACCAAGTCTACCGGCTCGGCAGCGCGCTCGCGCGCGCGGTTCGGTCGGCGCTGCAGGGCGCCAGCGCGCTGCGGCGCCGCGCCTGAGCGCCGGTGCGACGGCGCGCCAACCGATGATGCCCTGCCGGCGGCCGTCCGTGTCGCCTCGCATCGTGCGCTGAGATCAAATGACGCCCCCAAGCCCGCTCGCGCTCGCTGCCCCCCGGGGCGGCGCTCAGTGGCTTCGGTCGGTCGGGTGCCACTGAGATGCGGCACCTCGCCCGCCTGATCGTCATCGGCTTCACGATCCTGCGCTTCGGGTTGGACGAGCTCGCGCTGTCCGGCTTCCGCCAGCGCTGGGTGCGCGTCCTCGTGCGCCTGATGACGATCGGCCGCCGCCTGGACGCCCCGCGCGGCGCACGTCTGCGCATGGCGCTCGAGCGTCTGGGGCCGATCTTCGTCAAGTTCGGCCAGGTGCTGTCGACACGGCGCGACCTGCTGCCGGAAGATGTCTCCGACGAGCTCGCGCGCCTGCAGGACCGCGTGCCGCCGTTCCCGGCGGCGCAGGCGAGGACGCTGGTAGAGAAGGCCTTCGGACGGTCGATCGAGGCCATCTTCGCCTCGTTCGACGCCGAGCCGGTGGCCAGCGCGTCGATCGCGCAGGTGCACTTCGCGCGTCTGAAGGACGGGCGCGAGGTCGCCGTCAAGGTGCTGCGACCGGGCATGCTGGCCGTCATCGACGACGACATGCGGCTGCTGCACACGCTGGCGCGCTGGGTCGAGCGCCTGTTCGCCGACGGCCGGCGGCTCAAGCCGCGCGAGGTCGTGCGCGAGTTCGACGGCTACCTGCACGACGAGCTCGACCTCGTGCGCGAGGCCGCCAACGCCGCGCAGCTGCGGCGCAACATGGACGGCCTGGACCTGGTGCTGATCCCCGAGATGGTGTGGGACTACTGCACCTCGGGTGTGATCGTGATGGAGCGCATGCACGGCGTGCCGATCAGCCAGCTGCAGCGCCTGCGCGACGCCGGCGTCGACATCAAGCGGCTGGCGCGCGACGGCGTGACGATCTTCTTCACCCAGGTCTTCCGCGACGGCTTCTTCCACGCCGACATGCACCCGGGCAACATCCAGGTCAGCCTGGACCCGCGCACCTTCGGCCGCTACATCGCGCTCGACTTCGGCATCATCGGCACGCTGACCGAGACCGACAAGGCCTACCTGGCGCAGAACTTCATCGCCTTCTTCCGGCGCGACTACAAGCGCGTCGCCGAGCTGCACGTCGAGAGCGGCTGGGTGCCGCGCGACACGCGTGTCGATTCGCTGGAGGGCGCGATCCGCGCCGTCTGCGAGC
>CAZQPN010000267.1:0-4767 GCA_964595215.1 uncultured Rubrivivax sp.
GTGGCCTGCGCCGGCGAGCGGCTCGGCCTGGCGTATGCGATGCCGCTGGTCGTGGCCCGGCCGGACGGCCGCCACCTGCGCGCGTCGCTCGCGCTGGCGGCGGTCGCCGACGGCGCGCCGCTGCGGCAGGTCGATTCCCGGGATCGGGTCGCGCGCACGCTGCGCGTGGACATCGGCGGCGCTGTCGCAGACGTCGCCTTCTTCGGCGCGGAGACCCTCGACGAGGCCCAGCGCGAGTGCACCGTGATCAGGCGCGGCGACTGGGTGGCGCACCAGCTGATCGACCCGGCCACGCTGGCGACGCCGTTCACGCGCGTGGCCTACGCCGACGTGCTGCGCGGCGATCCGGTGGCGCTGTCGGCGCTGCAGGACCGCATCGTGCTGGTCGGTCCGATGCTGCCCGACCGCGACCGCCTCGAGGTGGCCGGTGGGCCGATGCGCTGGGGCATGCAGCTGATCGCGGCGCAGATCGACGGTCTGCTGGCGGGCCGCGCGGTGCGGGCGCCGGGCCCTGGACTGCAGGCCGGGCTGGGGGTCGCCCTCGGGCTGACCGGCGCGGCGCTCGCGATCGCGCTGCACGGGCAGGCGCGGCGCTGGTTGTGGGGCGCGACGCTCGGCGTGGCGCTGGCCTGGGCGGCCGCGGTGCTGCTGTGGTATCGGGCCGAGGGGCAACTCGTCGGTGTTCACTATGGCTGGGCCGCGCTTGCGCTGGGCGCGGTGGCGGCCCGGCGCATCATGGGGAGTGCGTTGTGATGGAAGGCATCCGACACGCATCCTGGGCCCGTCGGGTGGCCTGGGTGCTGATGATGGTGATGGCATTGCCGTGGGTGGCCGGCTGCGCGACCGGGCCCGAAGCCAAGCAGCCACGGCTGGCGGGCATCGTCGTCGACGGCGACCGCGTCGTGCGCGAGGGCGAGGACGCTTTCGTGCGGGTGTGGCGCGAGGGCGGACCGATCGCCGTTCGAGCGGGCATGACCCTGCGGCAGGGTGACCGCGTGTCCACCGGCGAGCGGGCCGAGGCCGTGATCCGCTACCCGAACGGCACCGAGCTCCTGATGCGCCCGCGCAGCAGCGGGCAGATCGGCTCGATCACCGGTGCGATCGGCGAGTTCTTCGCCAAGGTCTGGGGCGTGTTCAGCATCGAGACCGAGTACGTCAAGGCCGGTGCTCGCGGCACCGCGTTCCACGTGCGTGCGGCGCCCGACGGCCGGGCCGAGGTCTGGGTGATCAAAGGCAGCGTGGAGGTCTCGTCGCGCCAGAAGGCCTGGCGCCCGCTGCTGCTGGCCGCCGGGACGGGCGCCGTCGCCCAACTGGAAGCGCCCCGTCCACGCCGGCTGACGGATGCCGAGGTGGCGGAGACGCAGGCCTGGGTCGAGCGCATCGAACGGCTCGTGCCGGCGGAGCCAGCCGGTTCCGCCGGCGGCGCGGCCGCCGCCGCACTGGCCATCGGTGCGATGGCGGCGATCCTGATGGGCTCGCGCGACGACAAGGCCTCCAGCGGTGACCGGCCCGACCGGCGGCCGGACGCGACGCCGCCATTGCCGGCTCCGATCCGGCTGCGGCCGGGGTCGGTCGACGCCCATCGGGCACCGCAGCTCGACTGCCGCTCGCCGGTCACGCTGGCCTGGGACCCGGTGGCCGGCGCGCGGGACTACGTCGTCACGCTGCAGGCGCAGCCACCGCGCATGCGCGACTGGCAGACCATCGCGACGCCGGTGACCGGCAGCCCGAACGCCCGCACGCCGGCTGGCATCAGCGCGCGTCTGCGCTGGTGGGTGCAGGCGCGCGACGAGCGGGGCCCCGGGCCGTCGTCGGCGACCTTGTACTTCGACTGCACGACCAGCGTCGTGCGCTGAACACCCCCGGGCCAGACCCGGCCCGGCCCGAAACCGCTCGGCCAGTCCGGGCGCGACCCTGGCGGCGCGCCTGATGACGTCAGAAGGGTGCCGGTCGTAGGGCAGTCGGGCGCGAGGACAGAGCCCCCAGCGGGGTCCGGCTGGCGTCATGATGTAAATTGCTGCAAATATAAATACACCGATGAAGCCCGCGCTGGCACCGCCGGCGCGCGCCAGGCTGGCCCGTCCGGCACCATGCCCGGCGGGCCATTCCTTTGTCACGCCGTCACTTCGAGAAGGTCTCCGATGCCATTGCCCCGCCCGCCGTTCCACGTCCCCGTCGCCCGTGCCGCTGCCGTCGTGGCCGGCGTGATCGCTCTGCTCGCGAGCCCGCCCGTGCGGGCCGCCGACGAGCCCGTCGCCGACGGCCAGTGGCGCGGCAGCGCCGGGGCTGCGCTGTCGGCCAGCTCGGGCAATACGCGCAGCACGTCGCTGCTGCTCGACGTCGACCTGTCGCGCCTGACCGAGGCCGACCGGATCGGCCTCGGCGGCAACATTCAGTACGCGCGCAACCGGGTCGACGGCAGCGACGAGACGACGGCCAACCAGATCGGCGCCTTCGGCCAGTACGACTTCAACCTGTCGTCGCGGCTGTTCGCCTTCGGCCGCCTGGCCCTCGAGCGCGACCAGGTCGTCGACCTGGACCTGCGCACGGCAATCAACGGCGGCCTGGGCTGGAAGCTGGCCGACCGCCAGTCGCTGCGCTTCAGCGTCTTCGGCGGCGCCGGCGTGACCGACGAGCGCTACGGCAGCCCGCAGACGATCGCCGGCCAGACCGACACGCGCTTCCGACGCAGCACGCTGCTGCTGGCCGAGGAGTCCGAGCACGCGTTCAGCCCCACGGTGAGCTTCAAGCAGCGGCTGGAGCTGCTGCCCGGCCTCGGCGGCGACAAAGGCAACCGGGCCAACCTGAGGGCCGATCTCGCGGTGGCGATCAACCGCACGATGAGCCTGAGCGTGGGCCTGACCAGCCGCTACAACAGCGAGCCGCCGGCGGGTCGGGCGTCGACCGACACGACCTTCTTCACGGGGCTGAACGTGAAGCTGGGCGCCGACTGAACTTGTCGCGCCCGGCGGAATCGGACCGCGGCATCGTCACGGCGGCGGGCGTACAGTCTGGTCGCCGCACTTCTCTCGGAGTTCAGGAATGAGCATGCAGTCGCTGCTGGACCAGTTGTTGGGATCCGCGATGGGCGCCGCCGGCGGGGCCCGGTCCGGCGGTCAGCAGGCCGGTCGCGGCGAGAGCCACATCGGCAAGTACGCCACCGGCGCGGCCGCCGGCGGCGCGCTGGCGCTGCTGCTGGGCAGCAAGCGCGGCCGCAAGGTCGGCGGCAAGGTGCTCAAGTACGGCACGGCGGCAGCCCTCGGCGCGGTGGCCTGGCGTGCCTACCAGGACTGGCAGGCGCGACAGGCGGCGGGGACGGCGACCGTGCCCGCGGCGGGATCGTCGCCAGGATTCGCGCCGGCGCCGGCCGCCGCGCCAGCCGTCCCGTCCTTTGCCCGCCTGCCGGCACCGCAGGTCGAAGATCACAGCCGCGTCATGCTCAAGGCGATGATCGCGGCGGCCAAGGCCGACGGGCACATGGACGAGCGCGAGCGCGACCTGGTCGAGGCAGAGCTGCACCGTCTGGAAGCGGATCCGGCGATGCGCGCCTGGGTCGACGCCGAGCTGCGCCGGCCGGTGGAACCGGCCGAGGTCGCCGCCGCGGCTGCCGGTCCGGAGATGGCGGCCGAGATCTACTTGGCCAGCGTGCTGGTGACCGACGACACGACGACGATGGAGCGCGCCTACCTGGATGCGCTCGCGACCGCGCTGGCGCTGCCACCGGCGCTGAAGGTCGACCTCGAGCGGCGTGCGCGCGAAGACGTCTGACGCGCAGGCGCATCGCGCCCCGCGGGTCACGCCACGCGGGCAGGTGCCGGCGGGCCCTGCCGGCGGCACGTCCCGCGAATGTCGGACAATCACAGGCTGAGCGCGACGCGCGCTCCATCCTGCCATGACCGCACGCACCCTCTACGACAAACTCTGGGACGAGCACGTCGTCCACACCGAGGACGACGGCACCGCCATCCTCTACATCGATCGCCACCTGGTGCACGAGGTGACCAGCCCGCAGGCCTTCGAGGGGTTGCGGCTGGCCGGGCGCCCCGTCTGGCGAACGAGCTCCATCGTCGCCACCGCCGACCACAACACGCCCACCACCGGCTGGGCCCTGGGCTACGACGGCATCACCGACCCGGTCAGCCGGCAGCAGATCGTCACGCTGGACGCCAACATCAAGGCCTTCGGTGCCGCCGCGTACTTCCCCTTCCTCGACCCGCGCCAGGGCATCGTGCACGTCATCGGACCCGAGAGCGGTGCCACGCTGCCGGGCATGACGGTGGTCTGCGGCGACAGCCACACCAGCACGCACGGCGCGTTCGGTGCGCTGGCACACGGCATCGGGACGAGCGAGGTCGAGCACGTGCTGGCCACGCAGACGCTGCAGGCCAAGAAGGCGAAGAACATGCTCGTCCGCGTCGACGGCCGGCTGCCGCGTGGCTGCTCGGCGAAGGACATCGTGCTGGCCATCATCGGCCGCATCGGCACCGCCGGCGGCACCGGCCACACGATCGAGTTCGGGGGCAGCGCGATCCGCGCGCTCAGCATGGAAGGGCGGATGACGGTCTGCAACATGGCCATCGAGGCCGGCGCGCGTGCCGGCCTGGTGGCCGTCGACGAGACCACGCTGGCCTACGTCAAGGGGCGGGAGTTCGCACCCCAGGGGGTCGAGTGGGACCAGGCGGTGGCCCACTGGCGCACGCTGCAGTCCGACCCCGGTGCGCACTTCGACACCATCGTCGAGCTCGACGCGGCGCAGATCAAGCCGCA
>CAZQPN010000268.1:0-4750 GCA_964595215.1 uncultured Rubrivivax sp.
TCGGCATGGTCGGCATCAACGTGCCGATCCCGGTGCCGATGGCCTGGCACGGCTTTGGCGGCTGGAAGAAGAGCCTGTTCGGCGACATGCACGCCTACGGCCAGGAGGGCGTGCGCTTCTACACGAAGCAAAAGAGCGTGATGCAGCGCTGGCCCGACAGCATCGGCAAGGGCGCGGAATTCACGATGCCGACCGCAAAGTGAGCACCAGCCAACCCAACCCGCCACCACTGACCTTCATGGGCCAGGTGCGCTGCGACGTCGGCCCCGTCGTCTCGCTCGGCCCGGGCCCGCACGGCGAGCGGCGCTTCGTGGCACTGACCGGCGGCACGGTCGCCGGGCCGGAGTTGAACGGCACGATCGTCGAAGGCGGCGTGGACTGGCAGGTCGCGCGCCCGGACGGGGCGCTCGACATCGCCGCGCACTACGTCGTGCGCACACCCGACGACGGGCTCGTCGAGGTGCAGAGCGACGGCCTGCGCCATGGCCCGCCCGAGGTGATCGCCCGCCTGGCCGCCGGCGAGCCGGTCGACCCGGCGTCCTACTTCTTCCGCACGCTGATGCGGTTCACGACCGGGCACCCCGCCTGGCTGCACCTGAACAAGGTGATGGCGATCGCCAGCGGCCGACGAGAGGCGCGGCTCGTCGTGCTGGACGTCTGGCGTCTGGGCTGACGAAACCGGTGGCGGGCAGGCGCCCGCCGCCGGACTTCACGCTGGCCGCGATCAGGCCGCCGGTTCGCGCAGGAACAGCTCGACGCGCCGGTTCTGGGCCCGGCCGGCGACGGAGCCGTTGTCGGCGATCGGCTCGCGCGAGCCGCGGCCGGCGATCTCCAGCCGCGAGGCCGGCACGCCGCGGTCCTGCAGGTAGTTGCTCACCGTGCGGGCGCGATCGAGCGACAGCGGGTCGTTGATCGCGTCGTTGCCGGTGCTGTCGGTGTGGCCGACGACGCGCACGACGGTGGTCGCGTCCAGGCCCTGGGCGAACTGGTCGAGCACCGGGCGCAGCGACGGCTTCAGGTCGGCGCGGCCGGTGTCGAACGAGATGTCGCTCGGCACGTTGACCTTGAGCTGGTTGTCGGCCGTGCGCGCGACCTCGATGCCGGTGCCCTGGGTGGCCCGCTCCATCGCGCGCTGCTTGTCCTCCATGCGCTTGGACCACAGGTTGCCGGCGACCGCGCCGACGGCCGCGCCGGCGACGGCGCTCGGGCCGGCCTTGCCGCCGGTGGCGCTGCCGAGCACGGCCCCGGCGATGGCGCCGATGGTGGCGCCCTGCGCGGTGCCACGCTCGCGCTCGCTCATGGTCTCGCAGCCGGCGAGCAGAAGCACGGCGGCCAGCACGGCGACAGGGGCGTAGCGGCGGCTCGGGAAGGAACGTGTGTGCATTGCGGTTCTCCTTGCGATCTTGTGGCTGCGGTCTGGCCGCAGTGGTCTATCAGGGTAACACCGGATCCGGCAGATCGGCTTGACGCGCCGCAGCGCCGGGCTAGAAGGGCTGCGCCGGCCCGAAGTCGCCGATCACGGCCTGGTGCGTGACAACGCGCGGGCCCTGCATCCGGTGGACGAGGAAGCCCGGCGGCTCCATCACCAGCCGGGCGTCGCTGTGCGGGTGCAGGTCGAGCGCGATCTGGTGCGCCGTCGCTGGCGCGGTCATCGCCACCGTCCCGCCGAAGCGGCACTGGATCGGCCGATGCAGGTGACCGCACAGCACGCGCTCGACCTGCGGATGGCGCCGCAGCACCGCGGCCAACCCCTCGGCACCCTCGCGCAGGCCCATCGCGTCCATGTGGGCGATGCCCGTGTCGAACGGGGGATGGTGCATCGCCACCAGCGTCGGCATGCGCGGCGCCGCGGCCAGCGTGCGGTCCAGCCAGGCCAGCCGCGCATCGCACAGCGCGCCGTGCGGCGCGCCGGCGACGACCGTGTCCACGGCCACCAGCCGCAGTGCGCCGACGGTCACTGCGTACAGCACGTGACCGGCCAGCGCGGACGTGCCCGGCGGAGCCATCCACGGCTGGTCGGCGCAGGCCACCCGCAGCGCCGCCGGGTCGTCGTGGTTGCCTGGCAGCAGGTAGACCGGGCCGGCCAGCGGTGCCAGCAGCGCCCGCAGGCGCGCATAGGCCGCGGGTGTCCCGGCGTCGACCAGGTCGCCGGTGACGACGACCGCGTCGGGCGTCGGCGACAGCGCGCCGACGGTGGCCACGGCGCGCGCCAGGAAGGCCGCGGTGTCGAGGCCGCCTTCGAGCCGCCGTCCTGGCTCGCAGACATGCGGGTCGGACAGCTGGACGAGGGTGGTGCAGGTGCTCATACCGGCAATGTGCGCCGGCGGACGTCCGGCCGCAAGCCCACGCCTGGACGAGCGCCCGTGGCCCTCCGTGGGCGTCGACGCTCGTGGAGAATGCCGCGATGGACGACAGCGACTCCTCCGGCGGCCGGGGCGGTGCGCGCACGATCGACAAGATCGATCGCCGCATCCTGCGCGTGCTGCAAGCCGACGGCCGCATCAGCAACCTGAAGCTGGCCGAGGCCGTGCACCTGTCGCCGACCGCGGTGCTCGAGCGCGTTCGCCGGCTGCACCGCGACGGCTTTATCCTCGGCTACGAGGCACGGCTCGACCCGGCCCGGCTCGGCGCCGGGCTGCTCGTCTTCATCGAGGTGCTGCTCGACCGGACGGTGCACGACGTCATGGACACCTTCAAGGCGGCGGTCCAGGTGCGCCCGGAGATCCTCGAGGCGCACCTGGTGGCCGGCGGCTTCGACTATCTGCTGAAGACGCGCGTGGCCGACATGGCGGCCTACCGCGAGTTCATCGGCAGCGTGATCTGGACCCTGCCCGGCGTGCGCGAGACGCGCACCTACGCGGTGATGGAAGAGGTCAAGCACACGAGCCAGCTGCCGCTGTAGCGACCGTGGCAGACGCCTGGCCAGGCGTCTCGCAGGGGGTCGCGTCGACCGGCTCGCGCGGCGCCAAGTGCACCGCCTCGGTGCGCCGACGGTGCGCCAATCGGCGCTCGCCTCGGGCCGGGCACTCATAGCGTGACGGGCGCACGATTCGCCGAATGCCGCGCTTGCCGGCCGCTACGCCGGACGTCGCGGGGTGCCGATGTCCTCCCGGGGCGCTTTCTCGCCCTCCGTCCGAGCCAGTTGTCCGGGCGGCACGTCATCGCAGCAAGAAAGGCAACAAGCATGTCGATGATTTATCTGGTGGCCTTGGTGGGCGTGGGAATCGCCCTCCTGTTGGCCACGGTGGAGGCGGTGCTGTCCGTCTCGCGCAGGCCGAAATGGTCCCAGCCTGTGTTCGCAAAGTCCTCTTTCCATTTGGTCGAGACCGTCGACCGCCGCCAGTCGCAGTTGCCGTTCGTCGGCAAGGACCGACGAGACTCAGCCGCGACTGAGGCGGAGTCCGAAGTGCCCCTGAAGCGAGCCGCCTGACCGGCGCCGACCCCAGCCCGCCGCGACGCCACAAGCCCTAGCGGCGGGCACCAAACACGGCCGTGCCGATCCTGACGATGGTCGCGCCCTCGGCGACCGCGGCCTCGAGGTCGTCGCTCATGCCCATCGACAGCGTGTCCAGCGCCAGGCCCTCGGCGCGCAGGGCCTCGATCAACTCGCGCAGCCGTCGATGCGGCGCCCGCTGCGCGACCTGGCCGATCGCCGGCGCCGGGATGGACATCAGCCCGCGCAGGCGCACGCGCGCGGCCGGCAGCGCGGCGACGGCGCGCGCCAGTGCCGGCAGGTCGTCAGGCGCGACGCCGCTCTTGCTCGTCTCGCCGCTGACGTTGACCTGCAGGCACAGTTGCAGAGGCGGCAGGCCGTCAGGCCGCTGAGCGGCCAGCCGCTCGGCGATCTTCAGGCGGTCGACGCTGTGCACCCAGTCGAAGTGCGCCGCCACCTCGCGCGTCTTGTTGCTCTGCAACGGACCGATCAGGTGCCAGCGCAGGCCGGCACGCAGGTCGGCCAGTGCCTCGATCTTGGCCAGTGCCTCCTGGACGTAGTTCTCGCCGAAATCCTGCTGCCCGGCGGCGCGCGCGGCGCGCACCGCCTCCGGCGGCTGGGTCTTGCTCACGACGAGCAGCGTGACGTTGTTGGCATCCCGGCCGCCGGCCAGAGATGCGGCCCGAATGCGCCGCTTCACTTCTTGTAGGTTGCTGTCGATGCTGCTCATAATCATTCGAGCACTCTAGCCGTGCCCAGGCTCGGCCGACCCCATGGACATCACCCAGCTGCTGGCCTTCTCGGTCAAGAACAAGGCCTCCGACCTGCACTTGTCGGCCGGGCTGCCACCGATGATCCGCGTGCACGGCGACGTGCGGCGCATCAACGTCGAGCCGCTGGACCACAAGATGGTGCACGACATGGTGTACGACATCATGAACGATGCCCAGCGCAAGCACTACGAGGATACGCTGGAGTGCGACTTCAGCTTCGAGATCCAGGGGCTGGCGCGCTTCCGCGTCAACGCCTTCAACCAGAACCGCGGCGCCGGCGCCGTGTTCCGGACCATCCCGAGCAAGATCCTGACGCTGGAACAGCTCAGCACCCCCAAGGTCTTCGCCGAGCTGGCGCTCAAGCCGCGCGGCCTGGTGCTCGTCACCGGGCCGACCGGCTCGGGCAAGTCGACCACGCTGGCGGCGATGGTCAACCACCTCAACGAGAACGAGTACGGCCACGTGCTGACGGTCGAGGACCCGATCGAATTCGTGCACGAGAGCAAGAAGTGCCTGATCAACCAGCGCGAGGTCGGCCCGCACA
>CAZQPN010000269.1:0-4735 GCA_964595215.1 uncultured Rubrivivax sp.
CGCGTGCGCTTCGAGCCGCTGCCCGGCCCAGATGGGGACCGCGTCATCCGCTACGGGCTGGGGGCGGTCAAGGGCACCGGCGCAGGCGCCATCGAGGCCATCGTCGCTGCGCGCGACGGCACGGCGGCGATGGAGGGCCAAGGGGGCGGGCCGTTCCGCAGCCTGTTCGATTTCTGCGCCCGCGTCGACCGCAAGCTCGTGAACAAGCGCGTCGTCGAGGCGCTGATCAAGGCCGGTGCCTTCGATGCCCTGCACGCCGAGCGTGTGCGATCGGGCGCGCTGCCCGGGCCGGGCGACGGCCAGGGCGACGCCGTGTCCTGGGGCCGCGCACAGATGCTGGCGAGCGTCGGTCTGGCCTTCGAGTGGGCCGACACGCAGGAGGCCAACGCGTTGCAGGGCGGGCTGTTCGACTTCGGCAGCGACGGCGAGCTCAGCCACGCCGCCAGCCACCAGGAACCCTCGCTGGTTGCCGCCGAGCCGTGGAGCATCCGCGAGCGGCTGATGCAGGAGAAGGCGGCACTCGGCTTCTTCCTCTCTGGCCACCTGTTCGACGAGTCGGCGGCCGAGGTGCGGCGGTTTGCGAAGCGTGCGATCACCGACCTCGTCGACACGCGCGAGCCGCAGCTCGTTGCCGGCGTCGTCGCCGGGCTGCGTATCGTCAACGGCCACCGTGGCCGGGCGGCGATCTTCCAGCTCGACGACGGCAGCGCCGGCATCGAGGCCGTGGTCGGCGAGGCACTGCTCGACGCCCACCGCGAGTTGCTGCGCGACGACGAGCTGCTGGTCGTCCAGGGCCGGGTCCAGCCCGATCGTTTTGGCGGCGGCCTGCGCCTGAACGTCGCCCAGCTGTGGGACCTGGCGGCGGCGCGAGCCCGCTTCGGGCGTTACCTCAGCGTGGCGTTGAACGGCGCGCCGCCGCCGATCGTCGAACTCGTGCAGACCTGGCCGGCACGCCGCGTCGAGACCGAAGCGGGCGACTTGCGCCAGGGTCTGGCGGTGCGGGTGGAGGTCGTACGGCCGCAGGTGCGGGCCGAGCTCGACCTCGGCGACGCGGCGCGGTTCTGGCCCTGCGACGAGGCCTTGCAGCGTTGGCGCGCGCTGGCCGACGGCGGGCGCGCCGATGTCGTCTACGAGTTGCCGGTGTAATTCTTCGCTTCTCGGTGCACCTCCAGGCGGGCCGGGGCGTTGCAATGGCGGTGCGGAGGACCCGCCAGGGAGGATGACGATGAACGCAACATCGCGGCGCACACGAATGGCCGTGGGCTCGACGGCACTGCTTCTCGGAGCGCTGGCAGCGTGGCCGCTCGGCGCGGCCGCCGACGTCGACGTCGGTGTGTCGATCGGGATCAGCCAGCCGGGCGTGTACGGCCGCATCGACATTGGCCGCTTCCCGCAGCCGCAGGTCATCGTCGCGCAGCCGGTGGTCGTGCTGCCGCCACGCCACGCCCGGCCCGTGCAGCCGGTCTACATGTGGGTACCGCCCGGTCACCGGAAGAAGTGGGGCAAGCACTGCCAGGCCTACGGCGCCTGCGGCGTGCCGGTGGTCTTCGTGCGCGACGACTGGTACGAGCAGAACGTGATTCCGCGCGGCGGGCCGGGTGGCAAGGGCCACGGCCCCGGCAGGGGCGAGGGGCCCGGGCGCGGCCGCAACGGTTGAGCGCGTGCCGACCCCGCGGCGCGGCGGTTTCGCCTGCCGCGGGGGCGAGCGTCACTTGCCGGTGCCCGGGCGGGCGGGCGCTGCCGGCTTGGCCGGCGTCGCGGGCTTGGCGGGCTCCTGGGCCGATGGGGCATAGGCGGCGTTCGAGACCGTCAGGCCGGCACCCGACAGCTTGAGCGCGCTGCTCGGGCCGACACCGCGCACGCGCTCGATCATGTCGCCCCAGCTCTTGAAGGGCGCCTTCTGGCGTTCGGCGACGATGCGCGTCGAGAGGGCCGGGCCGATGCCCGGGAGGGCCTGCAGCTCGGCCTCGCTGGCCTTGTTGACGTCGACGGCGGCCGCGGCGGCCAGCGACAGGGTGGCGAGAACGGCGGCGATCAGGGTACGCAGGATCATGATGGGCTCCTTGGTGAACAGGGTGGACTCGGGGCCCGGACCGGCCTTGTTGGCCGTCTTGTCCGGGCTGGTTCGCATTGTTCGGAGCCAGCGTTCGATCGACCATCGCCATCAGGCAGGCCGACTGCCGGGGTCCCCCGGGCGGGGGAGTCGCGCTGCGCGCTCAGGGCGCTTCGAGGCGGCGCGGCGGGTAGGTGTCCCAGCCCTGGCAGCCGGGACACTGCCAGAAGTAGTGGTGCGCCTCGAAGCCGCAGGCGGCGCAGCGGTAGCGCTGCATCGGCCGGGCGCCGCGCTGCACGGCCTCCAGCAGCTGGCGACGCGTGTCGGTCTGCCAGCGGTCGGTGTCCAGCGCCAGCACGGCGGCTGCGGCGGCCAGGCTCGGCTGGCGCGCGAGGTGGGACAGGCGTAGCGTGTCCAGCGCGGGCCGAGCGCCGCCGGGAGGCGTCGGCGCGCCGGCCTCCAGCGTCTCCAGCGCGTTCAGCAGTTCCGGGGCGGGATCGGACGCCCAGGCGTCGCGCAGCGCCTGCGAGGCGGCGTCGGCCCGGCCGGCGGCCAGCGCCTGCGTGGCATAGGCCTGCGCGACGAGCGGGAAGACGCCGGGCGCGATCTGGCGCAGCCGGTCCCAGTGGGCGAGCGCCGCGGCCGCATCGCCCGCACGGGCGGCCCGTTCCCCCGCCAGGACGAGCGGTCGGGGTGCGTCGGGCGCGATCCGCATGGCCGCCAGCAGCGCCTGGCGGGCATCGTCAGGGCGGCCGTCGGCGTCGGCCTCGAGCGCGATCTCGCAGTGGTAGTGGGCGACGCGGCCGGCGAAGGAGCCGTTGCCGGCCGCCTCCAGCGCCTGCGCGACCGCGATCGCGGCCGGCCAGTCGTGTGCGCGCTCGTGCAGCGCCAGCAGCGCCAGGCGCGCCTCGGTCTCGAACGGCGTGCCGTTGAGCGAGCGCCAGGCGGCCTCGGCGCGGTCGAACAGGCCGGCCTTGTCGAAGTCGCGCGCCAGCGCGCGTTGCGCGCGCTGACGGTCGGCCGGCGTCAGGTCGCCGCGCGACAGCAGATGTTCGTGCACGCGCACAGCGCGCTCGAATTCGCCGCGACGGCGGAACAGGTTGCCCAGCGCGAAATGCAGCTCGGTCGTGTCCGGGTCCAGCTGCACCGCCTCGATGAAGGCGTCGATCGCCTTGTCCTGCTGCTCGTTGAGCAGCAGGCTCAGACCTTCGTAGTAGGCGCGCGGCGCGTCGCGCCGATCACGCCGCCACTGGCGCAGGTCCAGGCGCGACGCCGCCCAGCCGAGGGCGAAGGCCAGCGGCAGGCCGATCAGCAGCCATTGCAGGTCGAAGTCCATGCGCGTCCGGTCTGCCGCGGGTCAGAGTCCCTCGCGCGGCGGCAGGCCGGTGTCGAAGCCCGAGGGCAGCACCGCGGCGCGCGGTGGTGCGGCGACCGGCTCGGCCGTCCGGCGGCGGGCGCGCCACCAGCCCGGCAGCATGGCCAGCACGCCGACCGCGCAGCCACCAGCGAAGGCCAGCAGCACGACGATGACCAGCGGCGCCGTCCAGTCGATGCCGAAGAACCAGTGCACGACGACCGGGTCCTGGTTGTTCAGCGCGAACGCGAACAGCGTGAAGAAGACGATTGCCTTCAGGGCCCAGGACAGGATGCGCATGCCGCGCGGATTGTAGGAGCCCTGCCTGCCGCTGCGCCCGGGGCCGACCCCGTCGCCGCCTGGCCCTGCAGTCACGCGGCGGCGCGCCCGCCCGGACAGAAAGAAGGGGCTCCGACCTGTCGGTCCGGAGCCCCTGTTGCATCGATCCGGCGCTGTCGCCCTGTCGCTGCCCTCAGCGTGGGTCGCCCGTCTCGGTGGCATTCAACCCGTCGGCGGCGGCGGTCCGGTCGCCGTGGCGGTCCACGGCTTCGCGCAGCGCCTTGCCCGGCTTGAAGTGCGGCACCAGCTTCTCGGGGACGACCACCTGTTCACCGCTGCGCGGGTTGCGCCCGACGCGCGGTGGCCGGCGGTTGATCGAGAAGCTGCCGAAGCCACGGATCTCGATGCGGTGACCGCGCGCGAGCGCGTCGGACATCGCATCGAGCATCGCCTTGACAGCGGCCTCGGTGTCGCGCTGCGTCAGCTGGTCGAAGCGCTCGGCCAGCCGGGCCACGAGGTCGGAGCGGGTCATGACGCGCCCCCGGCCTCGCTCCACGCGCCGGCCCCCGAGGGGGCGCGCGCCGTCCTGGAGCGGCACGGCGGTGGCGCCGGCACGCGCCAAGCCACCAGCATGCTCATTCGCCCTGCTTGTCCAGCTTGGCGCGCAACAGCGCCCCGAGGCTGGTCGTGCCGGCGGTCTCGCGCTCGTTGCTCTGGCTCAGACGCTGCATGGCCTCTTGCTGGTCGGCGTTGTCCTTGGCCTTGATCGACAGCTGGATCGAGCGCGTCTTGCGGTCGACGTTGATGATCATGACCGAGACGTCGTCGCCTTCCTTCAGCACGTTGCGCGCGTCTTCCACGCGGTCGGGACTGATCTCGGAGGCGCGCAGGTAGCCGGTGACGTCGTCGTTGAGCTGGATCTCGGCGCCGCGCGGGTCGACAGTCTTGACCTTGCCGTTGACGATCGCGCCGCGGTCGTTGAGCGTCGTGAAGCTGGTGAACGGATCGCTGTCCAGCTGCTTGATGCCCAGGCTGATGCGCTCGCGCTC
>CAZQPN010000270.1:0-4732 GCA_964595215.1 uncultured Rubrivivax sp.
GCTGCCGATCCCCGGCATCGTGCACATCGCGCAGCCGTACTGGCACGCCCATGGCAGGGGGATGTCGCGCGACGCCTTCGGCCTCGTCGCGGCCGGCTGGCTGGAGGAGCGCATCCGCGAACTCGGTCCGGACAAGGTCGCCGCCTTCATCGGCGAGCCGATCCAGGGCGCTGGCGGCGTCATCGTGCCGCCGGCCACCTACTGGCCGGAGATCCAGCGCATCTGCGACAAGTACGGCATCCTGCTGATCAGCGACGAGGTGATCTGCGGCTTCGGCCGCACCGGCCACTGGTTCGGCTGCGAGACGATGGGATTCCGGCCCGACCTGATGACCTTCGCCAAGGGCGTCACCAGCGGCTACATCCCGCTCGGCGGCGTGATGGTCGGCGAGCGCGTCGCGCGGGTGCTGATCGAGCGCGGCGGCGAATTCAACCACGGCTATACCTACTCCGGACATCCGGTCGCGTGCGCGGTGGCGCTGGCCAACATCCGGCTGATCCGCGAGCTCGGCCTGGTCGAGCATGTGCGCGACGATGTGGGCCCGTATCTTGCATGCGCCTACGAGACGCTGCGCGAGCACCCGCTCGTGGGCGAGGCGGACACCTGCGGGATGATGGGCGCGCTGCTGCTGGTGAAGGACAAGGCCGAGGGCACGCCCTTCCCGGGCGAGGTCGACATCGGCATGGTCTGCCGTGGCCACTGCTTCCGCGAGGGTCTGATCATGCGAGCGGTCGGCGACCGCATGATCATCGCCCCGCCGCTGGTGATCACGCGCACCCAGATCGACGAGATGACCGCGCTGATCCGCCGCTGCCTGGACCTCACGCTGGACGACGCCCGGCGGGAGGGCTGGCGGCTTGGTTAGACTCCCGCGCGGCGCGCGCGGTCCGCACTGCTGAACCCACCGACATGGCACCCCTGGAGGCTCATCGAATGATCAAGTTCACCCAAGCCCTGCTGACCACCGCGCTGGGCGCGGCACTGGCGCTGGCCGGCACCATCGCCGGCGCCCAGCAGCGGGAGGAGAAGATCCTCAACATCTACAACTGGTCGGACTACATCGCGCCGGACACGATCGCCAATTTCGAGAAGGAAACCGGCATCAAGGTCCGCTACGACAACTTCGACAACAACGAGATCGTCCACGCCAAGCTGGTGGCCGGCAAGTCGGGCTACGACCTCGTCGTGCCGTCGTCGAACTGGGCCAAGCTGCAGCTCGACGGCGGGCTGCTGCAGCCGCTGGACAAGTCCAGCATCCCGAACCTGAAGAACCTCGACCCGGCGCTGCAGAAGCAGCTGGCCGAGATCGACCCCGGCAACGAGCACATGGTCGTCTGGATGTGGGGCTTCACGACGGTCGGCATCAACACCGCCAAGGTCAAGGCGGCGCTGGGCGACATGCCGATGCCCGAGAACGCCTGGGACCTGGTCTTCAAGCCCGAATACGTCTCCAAGCTGCGCAGCTGCGGCGTGTCCTTCCTCGACTCGGCCACCGAGATCATGCCAGCCGCCCTGCACTACCTGGGCAAGCCGGCCTACAGCAAGAACCGGGCGGACTACAACGCCGCGGCGCAGCTGTTGAAGTCGGTGCGTCCGTACGTGACGCTGTTCAGCTCGTCGGGCTACATCAACGACCTGGCCAGCGGCTCGATCTGCGCATCGATCGGCTGGTCGGGCGACATCAACATCGCGCGCCAGCGCGCCATCGACGGCAAGACCGGCAACGACATCCAGGCACTGATTCCGAAGTCGGGCGGCCTGCTGTTCTTCGACGTCATGGTGATCCCGGCGGACGCCCCGCGGCCGGGCAACGCGATGAAGTTCATCGACTACATCCTGCGTCCGGAGGTCAACGCCGGCCTGACCAACAAGGTCTTCTACGCCAACCCGGTCCCGGCCTCCAAGCCCTTCGTCAAGCCGGAGGTGGCGAGCAACCCCACGGTCTTCCTGTCCGCGGCCGACATGGCCACGATGGTGCCGCCCGATTCGCTGAACAACGACATGCGCCGCCTGATGACGCGCACCTTCACGGCCTTCAAGACCGGGCTGTGACCTCGACGACGCCAGGCGCCGGCAAAAGCGCCTTCCTGCAGATCCGGGAGGTGGTGAAGGACTTCGGCGGCTTCAAGGCCGTCGACCGCGTCAGCCTGGACATCGCGCGCGGCGAGATCTTCGCCTTGCTCGGGTCCTCGGGCTGCGGCAAGAGCACGCTGCTGCGCATGCTCGCCGGCTTCGAGGACCTGACGGCCGGCCAGATCCTGCTCGACGGGCAGGACCTGGCCGGGCTGCCGCCCTACCAGCGGCCGATCAACATGATGTTCCAGAGCTACGCGCTGTTCCCGCACCTGACGGTGTGGGACAACATCGCGTTCGGCCTGCGGCGCGAGGGGTTGCCCAAGGAGCAGGTCGCCGAGCGCGTCGAGGCCATGCTCAAGCTCGTGCAGCTCGGCAGCTTCGCCAAGCGCAAGCCGCACCAGCTCTCCGGCGGTCAGCAGCAGCGCGTCGCGCTGGCGCGCAGCCTGGCCAAGCAACCGCTGCTGCTGCTGCTCGACGAGCCGCTGGGCGCGCTCGACAAGAAGCTGCGCGAGGAGACGCAGATCGAGCTCGTCAACATCATCGAGCAGGTCGGCGTGACCTGCGTGATGGTCACGCACGACCAGGAGGAGGCCATGACGATGGCCTCGCGCATCGCGATCATGAGCGAGGGGCGCTTGCTGCAGGTCGGCCCTCCGGGCGAGATCTACGAGACGCCGACGAGTCGCTTCGTCGCCGACTTCATCGGCAACGTCAACCTGATGGACGGCACGCTGGTGGTCGACGAACCCGACCACGTCGTCATCGACAGCGTCGACTGCCGCCATTGGGTCGGCCACGGCATCAGTGGCAGCGAGGGCATGGCGCTGACGGTGGCGCTGCGGCCGGAGAAGATCCATGTCTCGCGACGCGTGCCGGCCGACGAATTCAACCGCGTCCAGGGCACGGTCAAGGAGATGTCGTACTTCGGCGCCTTCACCGTCTACCACATCGAGCTGGCCAGCGGCGCCGTGTTGAAGGCGAGCCAGGCCAACACCCAGCGCCACCGCGAGCACGAGCTGACCTGGGGCGACACCGTATGGGCGCACTGGTCGCGCACGGCCCACATCGTGCTGACGCAGTGACGCGCTTGCCGGGCACATCGTGATGTTGAGACGACTGCGCCAATGGTTCACGGGACGGGGGCCGGTCATCGGCCTGCCCTACCTGTTCCTGCTCGGTTTCTTCCTGCTGCCCTTCCTGATCGTCTTCAAGATCAGCGTCTCCGAGATGGAGGTCGTGGGCTTCAAGGACGTGCTCACGCTCCAGGACGGGGTGCTGCAGCTGAGCCTGAAGTTCGGCAACTACCTGTTCATCCTCGAGGATGCGCTGTACATCAGCACCTATGTGTCGAGCCTGCAGTACGCGGCGCTGTCGACGCTGCTGTGCCTGCTGATCGGCTATCCCTTCGCCTACTTCATGGCGCGCGCCCGGCCGTCGCTGCAGCCAGCGCTGCTGATGGGCGTGATGCTGCCGTTCTGGACGTCGTTCCTGCTGCGCGTGTACGCCTGGAAGGGTCTGCTCAGCGAAGGTGGCTGGGTGGCCGATCTGATCATCGGCAGCGGCCTGGACCACCTTCTCTACGCGCTCGGGCTGATCCCGGCACCGGGCAAGCTGATGCACACGCCCTTCTCGCTCGTGCTCGGCATGACCTACACCTACCTGCCGTTCATGATCCTGCCGCTGTACGGCAACCTGGCCAAGCTCGACCTGCGGCTGCTGGAAGCCGCAGCCGACCTCGGCGCCTCACCCTGGGTGGCGTTCTGGAAGATCACCGTGCCGCTGTCCAAGGCCGGCATCGTCGCCGGCTCGATGCTGGTGTTCATCCCCTGCGTCGGCGAGTACGTCATCCCCGAACTGCTCGGCGGCCCGGAGACGCTGATGATCGGCCGCGTGCTGTGGGACGAGTTCTTCTCCAACAACGACTGGCCGATGGCCTCCAGCGTCGCCGTCGTGATGGTGCTGCTGATCATCGTGCCGCTGGCGCTGTTCAACCGAGCCCAGGCGGAGAGCCAGGAGCGCGCGCGATGAGGCTCGCCCGCGTCAACGAGTGGTTCGCGCGCGGCTGGCTGGTGGGGGGCTTCGTTTTCCTGTACCTGCCGATCGTCGCGCTGATCATCTTCTCGTTCAACGACTCGCCGGTGCCGACGCAGTGGCGCGGCTTCACGCTGAAGTGGTACCAGCAGCTCGCCGGCGACGAGGAGATCATCGCCAGCCTGTGGCTGAGCCTGAAGATCGCCTTCTTGACCGCCTGCGGCGCCGTGATCCTCGGCACCCTGGCGGCCTTCTCGCTCGTCAAGTACACGCGCTTTCGCGGCCGGACGCTGTTCTCCGGCATGGTCAGCGCACCGCTCGTCATGCCCGAGGTCGTCGTCGGCCTGTCGCTGCTGCTGATGCTGGTGAGCTTCCAGCGCGCGTTCGGCTTCCCCGAGCGCGGGCTGATGACGATCTGGTTCGGCCACCTTCTGCTCGGCGTGGCCTACGCGACCGTCGTCGTCCAGGCCCGGCTGCGCGACCTCAACCCGCAGCTCGAGGAAGCCGCGATGGACCTCGGCGCCCGGCCGCCTCAGGTCTTCTGGCTCGTCACGCTGCCGATGATCGCGCAGTCGCTCGTGTCGGCCTGGCTGCTGACCTTCACGATCTCGCTCGACGACGTCGT
>CAZQPN010000271.1:0-4731 GCA_964595215.1 uncultured Rubrivivax sp.
CTTCCTGATGAGCCTGTGCAACCAGCGCTTCACGGCCACCCAGTTCGCGCTGCTGTCGGCCTTCGCGTCGATCGGGCGCGTGTGGGTGGGCCCGCTGGCCGGCGTGCTGGCCGAGAGCATCGGCTGGCCGGTGTTCTTCGTCGTCAGCACGGTGCTGGCGCTGCCGGCGCTGGGCATGCTGTGGTGGCTGCGGCGGCCGATCCGGGCGCTGGAGGCGCCGGCGCCGGCGCCGCAGGACGAAACCTAGAATGGGTCTCTCCGGGAACCCTGGGCCGGCCGCACGGGTCCGATGCCGCATGACCAAGCCGTTCCGCACCGATGCCGTTGTCGTCGCGCCGCCGCTGGCCCACCGGACGGGGTGCCGCTGTGCGCTGCATGGCCGGCGGCTGTTCACCGGCGGTCTGCTGGTGGCCGGCGGCGCGGCCGCCGCGCCGGTGCTCGCGCAGCAGCCGCAGGAGGGCGTCAGGGGCGAGGTCGGCCAGACCTCGCGCTTTGCCAAGCTGGTGCCCGCCGAGCAGGTCGAGCAGGCCGCCGCGGCCCAGTACGCGCAGATGACCCGCGAGGCCGCCGGACAGCGCGCGCTGGCGCCGGCCAACCACCCGCAAGTGATCCGGCTGCGCGCGATCGCGGAGCGGCTGGTGCCCCACACCTATCCGTGGAACCCGCGCGCCCGCGACTGGCGCTGGGAGGTCAGCCTGATCGGCAGCAAGGAGCTCAACGCATTCTGCATGCCGGGCGGCAAGATCGCCTTCTACTACGGCATCCTGCAACGACTGCAGCTGAGCGATGCGGAAGTCGCCGCGATCATGGGCCATGAGATGGCGCACGCGCTGCGCGAACATGCCCGCGAGCGCATGGGCAAGACCGCAGCGACGCGCGTCGGGGCCAGCCTGCTGAGCTCGCTGCTCGGCCTGGGCGGCACCGGCGACACGCTGCTGAACATGGGCGGCCAGCTGCTGACGCTGCGCTTCAGTCGCGAGGACGAGTCCGAGGCCGACGTCGTCGGCATGGAGCTGGCCGCGCGCGCCGGCTACGACCCGGCGGCCGGCGTCACGCTGTGGCAGAAGATGATGAAGGTGAACGCCGGGGCGCCGCCCGAGTTCCTGTCCACCCACCCGGCCGGCGACAGCCGTATCCGTGACATCGAGCGCGTGCTGCCGAAGGTCGAGCCGTTGTACGCGCGCGCCGACAAGCCGCGGCGGGAATTCGGGCCGCCGCGGGGGTGAGCCAGCCGGCGCCCGTCCACTGCCCGTGGGACGGGCCACTTGGAAGGTCGGCGTGCCGCAGCCGGTCGTCGGCATCGCGCGGCAGGACGCTGACCTCGTCGAGCGCGCGAGCCAGCGGTGGCTTTGGCCTCAGTTGCCCTGCCCCTGCTGGTTGAGGCGGCCGATGCGGAAGCGGGTCTCCAGTTCGTCCGCCTTCTTCAGCTGGTCGGGGCTGCACGCAGGCGCCACGTTCAGGCGTATGCCGTCGACGGTGTAGCGGACCGTACAGCGGCCGCTCATGCGCACCTCGGTGTTGCCGTCCGGGCCGACGACGACGTCGCCGCGGTCCGAGCCCTGGCCACCGGCACCCAGGCCCTGCTCGCGCCGGTAGGCCGCCATCGCGGCATCGGCCCGGCGTGCCTGATCGTCGCCGCACTCGCGGCTGCGCGCCTTGCGCTCGCCGCGTCGGTTGTAGTCGACGACGCAGCCGTTGCGGAAGCGCACCTGCCCCGCGCCGTCGCGATCCAGCGTGACCTGCGGCACGCCCCACCAGCCGGCGCTGCCGCCGTCCAGGCCCTGCTCGCGCCGATGGGCCGCCATCGCGGCGTCGGCGCCTCGCACCTGCTCGTCGCTGCAGCCGCGGCTGCGCTCACGTCGGTCGCCGTCGCGGTCGTACTGCACCTTGCAGCCGTCGCGGAACACGACCTGCCCCGAGCCATTGCGCTCGAGCGTCACCTGGGGCGTTCCCCAGGCGCCCGAACCGGCGCCGCCCCAGCCCTGCTCGCGCCGCTGTGCCGCCATCGCGGCGTCTGCGCGCCGCACCTGGTCGTCACTGCAACCGCGCCCGAGCTCGCGGCGGTCGCCGTCGCGGTCGTACTGCACCACGCAGCCGTCGCGGAAGACGACCTGCCCCGAACCGTTGGGGTTCAGGTTGATCTGCGGCGGCCGGCCCTCGTTGCCGCCGCCCGGCCTCTGCTCGCGCCGGTGGTCGTCGATGGCGGCGCGCGCGCGCGCGCGTTCCTCGTCGCTGCAGCGCGCCAGGTGATGGCTTTCGCGGCCGCGGGCGTCGAAGCTGACGACGCAGTCGCTGCGGAAGACCACATCGGCCGTGCCGTTGGGCCCAGGGACGATGCGCGGCGCGTGCTGCGCCTGCACCGCGGCGGGCGCTGCGACCAGCGCGGCCATGAGCCAGAGCGTGGCCGTCAGCCTCGTCGCAGCCGCGAGCTTGCCTGGCCACCGAAACCGCTCCGGAGCGCCCGGCGAGGCCGACCCGCTCCGGATGGTCAAGCACCCGACCGCGGTGCGGCCGTCGTGATGTGGACGCAACATGTGCATCTCCTGGTGAACCTGACGGTGGTCGAACGGATGTTCTTGCGCGGGCTTGCGCCCGCGGAAGGGGGCGATGGCGAATGATGCACCCCAGCAGCCTTGCGCTTGATCCCTTAACGCATGTGGCGGCTCGCAGGCCGACACAACCTTGTGTCGGCACGACCCTGCGTGGCGCGCGCATACTGGCGCGATGAGCGAGTTGCTGCTGATCCGTCACGCCGAAACCGACTTCAACCGGCAGTTGCGCTTCCAGGGCCATGTCGACGCGCCGTTGAACGCCAACGGCTTGGCGCAGGCCGAGCGTCTGGCGCAGCGCTTGACCGATGAACCGATCGACGTGGTGGTGACGAGCGATCTGTTGCGCGCACGCCAGACCGCCGAGCCGTGGTTGCGTCGGCGAGGGCTGCGGCCGATCGCCGACCCGCGCTGGCGCGAGCAGGCCTTCGGCGTGCTCGAGGGGCTGGATGCGCCGACGATCCGGGTGCGCCACCCGGATCTGTGGGCGGCCTGGGTGCGGCACGAGGCCGACCGCGGGCCACCGGGTGGCGAAAGCCACCGCGAGTTCTTCGACCGCGTCTGGCAGGTGCTGCGCGACCTCGTGCAGGCCCACGCCGGTGCACGCATCGCCGTCGTCACGCATGGCGGCGCGCTCGACATGGTGTGGCGCGGCGTGCATGGGCTGCCGCTGGCCGGGCCACGCGCCTGCGCCATCCCCAACACCGGCCTGAACCGGTTGCGGCCGGACGCGCCCGACGCGGCGCCGGGCGCCTACGCCGTTCTGCGCTGGGCCGATGCGGACCACCTCGATGGCATGCCGGTGCCGCCGATCCACTATCCGACCGCCACCACGGGGACCCCGGCCGAACCGGCCCCTGCCGGCACGGCCGCGGCCACGCGACCCTGACCCGGACCGCCTGGCGTCGGCGCCGACCGGTGCGAGGACGGCACCAGCGATCGAATCCGCCTGGGTCAGGCGCCGTGAGCGCCGTGGCACGCTGCCATGGACGCGCCCGGGCGTCCCGATGCGTTCATGCCAGTGCCGGGCGGGTGGCGGTCTCGAGCCGGGCGAGCCAAGCCATCGCGTGCCACCGATCGGCGCCGCACATCTCCGCCGACGGCTTCAGCGAGGCGCACACGGCCGGCCGGGCGGGCTGGTCGAACAGGCGACAGCGCAAGGCGTCGTCGAGCTGCGGGCACGGCAGTCCGGCCGGCTTGCCGTCCGGCTGGCCGGGCAGGGGGGAACTGATCGACGGTGCGATGCAGCAGGCGGCGCATCCCGGGCGGCATTCCATGTCTCGATGATAGGCAGGCGCGGTACGCCCCGCCTGGCCTCGCTCGAGCGAGACGGCATTGGCAGACGCATGTGTATCAACAAAAGCTATCGAGCTCATCAGTGAGTGCAACCGTATCAATGGCCAAAGCGTGGCACCATGACAATAAGAACCGTTCTCAAGGAGAGTGACCATGGCCAAGTCTGCAGCGTTCGGCTTCGTGCACGTCGGTGTCGCCTTCTCGATCGGCTATGCGCTGACCGGCGATCTCGCGATCGCTGGCGCCTTTACCCTCATCGAGCCGGCCGTCAACACCGTGGTCCACTACGCCTTCGACCGCTGGTGGGGCCACCCGACGTTGCGGCGCGCCTGGCAACGGGTCCGGACCGGCTGGCGGGCGCCGATCGCGGCTTGACCGCGCGCCGCGCGGTCGGTCGGGCCGCGACGGGGCGCGGCGCCGCCTCGTAGAATCAAGGGTTTTCGCGCCCGCGCCTCGGCGGCCGCCCAGGGCCAGCGACCGGCCCGCCGCAGAGCGGGCCCGGCGGCGCCCGCCGTACCCGTCGGCAACGACCGTGCCGCGCGAGAGGGAGCCCGATGCTGTATCCACAGGAATTCGACGTCATCGTGGTCGGTGGCGGCCACGCCGGCACCGAGGCCGCGCTCGCCGCCGCGCGCATGGGCTGCGCCACGCTGCTCTTGACGCACAACATCGAGACGCTGGGGCAGATGAGCTGCAACCCCAGCATCGGCGGCATCGGCAAGGGCCACCTGGTCAAGGAGATCGACGCCCTGGGCGGCGCGATGGCGGCGGCCACCGACGAGGCCGGCATCCAGTTCCGCATCCTCAACCGCAGCAAGGGGCCGGCCGTGCGCGCCACCCGCGCCCAGGCCGACCGCGTGCTCTACAATGCCGCGATCCGCCACCG
>CAZQPN010000272.1:0-4724 GCA_964595215.1 uncultured Rubrivivax sp.
CGGCGGCTTCGCGACCGCGCGCCAGGACGTCATGGTCAACGACTTCGTGCTCGTCGGCCCGAAGGGCGACCCGGCCGGGGCGCGCGGCACCGACATCGCGCGCGGGCTGAAGAAGATCGCCGCCGCCGGTGCCCCGTTCGTGTCGCGCGGCGACAAGAGCGGCACCCACGCCGCCGAGCTGCGCCTGTGGAAGGACGCCGGCGTCGACCTCGACGCCGCGAAGCCGGCCGGCTACCGCGAATGCGGCTGCGGCATGGGGCCGGCGCTGAACATCGCCTCGTCGAGCAACGCCTACCTGCTGACCGACCGCGGCACCTGGATCTCGTTCAAGAACCGCGGCGAGCTCGACATCGTCGTCGAGCGCGACGCCAGGCTGTTCAACCAGTACGGCGTGATGGTCGTCAACCCGGCCCGGCACCCGCACGTCAAGGCCGCCCTGGCGCAGCGCTTTGCCGACTGGATCGTCTCGGCCGCCGGCCAGCAGGCGATCGCCGAGTACAAGATCGACGGCCAGCAGCTTTTCTTCCCGAACGCCGGGCGCTGAGTGCCGAGGCACTGGCGAGCACGCCGGCAACAGCGTGTCCGCGTATATATGTTTGTCCGCATATAATACGGGTTTTCCCCGGGCCCGACGCGGCCCCACCGCACGCCCCGCGCGCCGCGGTGACCCCAGGCTCGGCCGCCCCTCGACGGGCCGTCCGGACGTCTGGAGAAAGGACGACCCGAAACCATGTGCGGATTCGCAGGAGAGATTCGATTCGACGGCACCGCTGCCGACGTCGCGGTGGTCGCCCGCATGGGCGAGACGCTCGCCCCGCGCGGCCCTGACGCCGAGGGGCTGATCCAGCACGGCGCGTTTGCAGTCGCCCACCGGCGGCTGAAGATCCTCGACCTGAGCGAGCACGCGCAGCAGCCGATGGTCGACCGCGAGACCGGCCTGACGGTGGTCTTCAACGGCTGCGTCTACAACTTCCGCGAACTGCGCAGCGAGCTCGAGGGCCTCGGCTACCGCTTCGTCTCCAGCGGTGACACCGAGGTCGTGCTGAAGGCCTTCCACGCCTGGGGCGAGGCCTGCGTGGAGCGCCTGCATGGCATGTTCGCCTTCGTCGCCCACGACCGCGACAGCGGCCGCACGACGCTGGTGCGCGACCGCTTCGGCATCAAGCCGCTGTACACCGCAGAGGTGCCGGGCGGGCTGCGCTTCGCGTCGACGCTGCCAGCGCTGCTGGCGGGCGCCCGCGACGGCAACATCGACACCTCGATCGACCTCGACGCGCTGAACCACTACATGTCCTGGCACGCGGTGGTGCCGGCGCCGCGCACCATCCTGCGCGGCGTGCGCAAGCTGCCGGCGGCCAGCCTGATGCGCGTCACGCGCGACGGCCGACGCGAGCGCCACACGTGGTGGAGGCTGGAGGTCGCCGAGTCGCCCGAGATGGCCGCGCTGTCCGAGCGCGAGCGCGAGGACCGCATCGAGGCCGCGCTGCGCACCGCGGTCGAGCGCCGCATGGTGGCCGACGTGCCAGTCGGCGTGCTGCTGTCCGGCGGCGTCGACTCCAGCCTCATCGTCGCACTGCTCGCCGAGGCCGGCCAGCACGGGTTGCAGACCTTCTCGATCGGCTTCGATGCCGCCGGCGGCGAGGCGGGCGACGAGTTCAGGTACTCCGACCTGGTGGCCGCGCGCTTCGGCACCGACCACCACCAGATCCACATTCCGACGGCCGAGCTGATGGACGCCCTGCCCGGCACCATCGGCGCGATGCACGAGCCGATGGTCAGCTACGACAACGTGGCCTTCTACCTGCTGTCGCGCGAGGTCGCGAAGCACACCAAGGTCGTGCAGAGCGGCCAGGGCGCCGACGAGGTCTTCGCCGGCTACCACTGGTACGACAAGCTCGCCGCGACCGCGCCGAACCAGGCCGTGATGGCCTACCGCGCGGCCTTCTTCGATCGCACGCCGGCACAGATGCAGGCCATCCTCGCGCCGGCCGCGCGCACCGACGGCGACGCCAGCCAGGCCTTCCTGGCCGAGCACTTCGCATCGCTGACGCACAGTTCGCCGGTCGAGAAGGCGCTGCACCTGGACACCACCGTGATGCTGGTCGACGACCCGGTCAAGCGGGTCGACGCGATGACGATGGCCTGGGGCCTGGAGGCGCGCGTGCCCTTCCTCGACCACGAACTGGTCGAGCTCGCCGGCCGTCTGCCGGCGGTCGACAAGCTGCGCGACGGCGGCAAGGGCGTGCTGAAGTCGATCGCGCGCCGGCTGCTGCCGGCCGAGGTCGTCGACCGGCCCAAGGGCTACTTCCCGGTACCGATCCTGAAGTACATCGATGGCCCGGTGCTGGCGATGATCAAGGAGACCCTGGCGACGCGCGCGGCGCGCGAGCGCGGGCTGTTCGACTGCGCCGAGGTCGATCGCCTGCTGGCCGAGCCGTCGGCGCACCTGACGCCGCTGCGCGGGTCGATGCTGTGGCAGGTGGCGCTGCTCGAGCTGTGGCTGCAGCGGCACGGACTGTGAGCCGGCGATGAGCACGCGCCCCCGATCCCGTTCGGCCGCACCGGCGGCCGACGATGCGCTGCACGACCCGATGGACCCGCAGGCGATGGCGACGCTGCGCCACTGGCGCCCTGGCGCGCCCGCCGCGGACCTGCCGCCGGCCATCGTCGACTGCGGCTGGGGCCGGCTGATGCTCGGTCAGACCTTCGCCGACACCGACGCGCTGGTGCAGGCGCTGGCCGAGGAGTCGGCGCGCAGCCGCGACGTCGCGATGTACGTGCGCGACCCGCACGTCGTCGTCGCGCGCTCGCCGCAGACGCTCTTCCTCGACCCGTCGCACGCTTACCGGCTGCCGCTGCAGCGCTGCGCGCTGCCGGCGCCGCTGCGACTGGGGTGGTTCGTGCGCGAGGCCCGACCCGACGACGAGACCGCGATCAACCGCATCCTGCGCGCGCGGCGCATGGTGCCGGTCTCGCCCGGCTTCGTCGCTCGCCAGGCCGACGACCCCCGGCTGACGCTGCTGGTGGCGCAGGAGACCGACGGCGACGCGGTGGTCGGCGTCGTCACCGGCGTCGACCATGTCGAGGCCTGCGGCGACGCCGAGGGCGGCACCAGCCTGTGGTCGCTGGCGGTCGACCCGCAGTGCCTGCGCCACGGCGTCGGCCTGGCGCTGGTGGCCGAGCTGGCGCGCCGCTACCGCGACGCCGGCCGGCGCTACATGGACCTGTCGGTGATGCACGACAACACCGAGGCGATTCGGCTGTACGAGAAGCTCGGCTTCGAGCGCGTGCCGGTGTACTGCGTGAAGAACCGCAACCCGATCAACGAAAGGCTGTACGTGGGACCGGAGATCGACGACGGGCTGAATGTCTACGCGCAGATCATCGTCGACGAAGCGCGGCGCCGCGGCATCCATGCCGAGGTGATCGACGCCGAGTTCGGCTACTTCCGCCTGAGCTTCGGCGGCCGCACGATCGCCTGCCGCGAGTCGCTGTCCGAGCTGACGAGCGCGGTCGCGATGAGCCGCTGCGACGACAAGCGCGTGACGCGCCGCGTGCTCGAGGCCGGCGGCGTGCGCACGCCGGCGCAGATGACGCTGCGCGGCGCCGGCCGGGCCGACGACGAGACCGCGCTGGCGGCGTTCCTGGAGGCCCACCCGCGCGTCGTCGTCAAGCCCGCGCGCGGCGAGCAGGGGCACGGCATCACGGTCGACGTCAGCGGCCTGGACGCGGTGCGGGCGGCGGCCGAGGTCGCACGCCGGGTGTGCGACGACGTCCTCGTCGAGGCACTGGTGCCCGGGCAGGACCTGCGCATCGTCGTCATCGACCACCGCGTGGTGGCCGCCGCGACGCGCCGCCCGGCGCAGGTGGTCGGCGACGGCGAGACCGACCTGCGCACGCTGATCGACCGCCACAGCCGCCGCCGTGCCGCCGCCACCGAGGGCGAGAGCCGCATCCCGCTCGACGCCGAGACCGAACGCTGCGTGCGCGCTGCCGGCCACACGCTGGACACGGTGCTGCCGGCCGGCACCGTGCTGGCGGTGCGCAAGACCGCCAACCTGCACACCGGCGGCACCATCCACGACGTCACCGCCCAGCTGCACCCGGCGCTGCGCGAGATGGCCGAGAAGGCCTCGCGGCTGCTCGACATCCCGGTCGTCGGGCTGGACTTCATGGTGCCGGCGGTCGACGGGCCGGCGTACGCGGTGATCGAGGCCAACGAGCGGCCCGGGCTGGCCAACCACGAGCCGCAGCCGACGGTCGAGCGCTTCGTCGACCTGCTGTTCCCGCAGGCGCGCGGCAGCGGCACCGCAGGCACCGGACAGGGGCGGACATGATCGACAAGGGCTTCCTGCTGCGCACGCTGCAGCGCCTGCTCGAGACCCCCAGCCCGTCGGGCATGACCGACGCGGTGGTGCACCTCGTGACCGACATCCTCGGCGAGATCGGCATCGAGGCCCGGCTGACGCGCCGCGGCGCCATCCGCGCGCTGCTGCCGGGCGCGGCGTACAGCCCCAAGCGCGCGATCGCGGCGCACCTGGACACGCTGGGCCTCATGGTCAAGGCGCTCAAGCCCAACGGCCGGCTGGAGCTGGTACCGATCGGGTTTTGGTCGAGCCGCTTCGCCGAGGGCGCGCGCGTGACCGTCTACAGCGACAACGGCACCTACCGCGGCACGGTGCTGCCGCTGAAGGCATCGGGCCACACCTTCAACAAGGAAATCG
>CAZQPN010000273.1:0-4724 GCA_964595215.1 uncultured Rubrivivax sp.
CCTCGCATGTCGGAATCAAAATCCGATGCCTTAACCAACTTGGCGACTCCCCTACACAGGACGCCGGCTTGCACCGCGCCCTCGAAACCGTTCTTCAGCCTGTCCAATGCACCAGGGGGTGCGCCGGCAGGCCCCGGCACATCCGACCCTCCCAACCCGGTGCCAAGGGCCCCGGCCATGTCGCCATGGAGGCATCGTCTGTCCCGACTCTCGCGAAGACCGCGCTGCCCGAGCCCGTCATGCGGCTGTTGCCGAAACGGTCCTCGAGCCACCTGGCTGCCTGTATCACCTCGGGGCAGCGACGCTGGGCGGGGGCTTGCAGGTCGTTTCGACCGAACCCCTGCGTCAGGCGCGCTGCCTCGACGATCTCCAGACCTTCTCGCCCCGGCTGTTGCGCAGAGCGATCGAGAGAGCCCAAAAGTATAACAGCTTCAGTGTTGCGCACCAGCGCCGGGTCGCCGAAGATGTCGGGCGTGGCGATCGCCGGCGGCGGCTTGAGTACCGCGTAGCGCTGCACGGGCACGTCGATCGGCGTCAGCCGCTCGCCGACGCCCTCGACGAAGGCGTTGCGGCCGCCGATGAAGAAGGGCACGTCGGCGCCGAGCCGGGCGCCGAGCGCGATCAGCCGCGCGCGCGGCCAGCCCAGGCCCCACAGCTGGTTCAGTGCGAGCAGCGTCGTCGCCGCGTCCGAGCTGCCGCCGCCCAGCCCTGCGCCCCAGGGCACCTGCTTGTCGATCGACAGGTCGGCGCCGAACGAGGTGCCGCTGTCGGCCTGCAGCAGACGCGCGGCGCGCAGCGACAGGTCGTCTTCCGGCAGCGGGCGGCCGAGGTCGTGGCGAACGAGCCGGCCGTCGTCGCGCCGCTCGACGTGCAGCGTGTCGCACCAGTCGATCAGCACGAAGACCGACTGCAGCAGGTGGTAGCCGTCGTCGCGCCGGCCGACCACGTGCAGGAACAGGTTGAGCTTGGCCGGCGCCGGCAGGTCGTAGAGGGCTTTCAGGGCCATGGGCGGTGGGGGTGCGGCGGAGGGTGCGGACGGAAGGCGGGACGCAGGACGAACGGGGCGCCGGGCGCGCCAGTCCCGGGCTCAGGGCGACGACACGCGCACGCGCAGCGTGACCGCCGGCACCGCATCGCGTCGCGCCGCGACGAAGCCCTCGCCCCAGCGCGTCAGGTCCAGCGTCCAGCCGAGCTGCTCGAAGCCGCCGCCCGTCGGCCTGGCCGGCGCGCCGGGCCAGGGCTGGCCCCGCAGCCAGTCCGGCAGGGCCTGCAGCGGCAGCGTCTCACCGAAGGCGTGCCGCGCCAGTCCGTCGAGGTCGGCGTGCCGGGTCTCGCCCTCGGTCGTGCGCAGCGTGGCCTCCCCGGGCGACCATCGCGCGCTGGCGATCTGCGGGCCGAGCGGCGCGGACAGGCGGAGTTCGCCGGCACGCGCGTCGCCGACGAGGTCGAATGCGGCATTCAGCCCGGTCGGCGGCTGACCGTCGTGTGCCGCGACCTGCAGCGACAGGCGCCCGCTGACCACGGCCGCCGGTGGCGCCAGGCTGGCGCAGCCCGTGACGAGGACCGACACCAGGGCCGCGGCGACGAGCGCGGACGGCCGCCGGGCGCCGGCGGCGCGGATCGCCGACGCGGGACGCGGCCCGGCCGTCACAGGCCGACCTGCAGCCGCGCCAGCGTCTCGCGCAGCACCTCGTTGGCGTCGTCGCGCGACTTCGCCTGGCGCCAGATGCGGCGCGCCTCGTCGCGCTCGCCCTGCGCCCACAGGACCTCCCCGAGGTGGGCGCCGATCTCGGCGTCCGGGCGCGTCGCCCAGGCCTGCTCGAGCAGGCGGCGCGCCTCGGCCAGGTTGCCCAGCCGGTACTCGACCCAGCCCAGGCTGTCGGTGATGAAGGGGTCGCCGGGCCGCAGCTCGAGCGCGCGGGTGATCAGCTGGCGCGCCTCGTCGAGCCGCTGGCCGCGGTCGGCCAGCGCGTAGCCGAGCGCGTTGTGCGCGTGGGCGTGGTCGGGCTGGAGTTCGATGACGCGGCGCAGGCGGGCCTCGACGAGGTCCATGCGACCGAGCTTCTCGGCCACCATGGCCTGCTCGTAGAGCAGGTCGAGATCCTCGGGGAAGCGTTCGATCGCGCGTTCGAAGGCGTCGAACGCGCCCTGCCACTGTTCGACGTCGCGCAGCATCTGCGCCTCCGCCAGCAGCTTGGCGCGCGTGTCCTCGAGCCGACGCTCGGGGGCCCGGCGCAGCGACGCCACCGCCTCGTCGATCTGGCCGCGGCGCGCCATCATCAGCGCCCGCCGCGCCTGCACCTCGAGCGCCCGCTCCGGGTCGTCGATGCGGCCCAGCCAGCCCTCGGCGGCAGCGAAGTCGCCGCGTTGCTCGGCCACCTGCGCGAGCATCAGCCAGGCCTGGGTCAGACCCTCGTCGCTGCCGCCAGCGGCCTCCACGCGGTCTCGTGCCGGGGCCTCCGGCCCGGGGGCCGGCGGTGCCGATGCCGACGCGGCGGTCGGCGCCGAGTCCGGCCCCGGCTGCGCCAGCGCCACGTAGCGCTGCAGCGCCTGCTCGGCCGCGTCGAACTGGCGCAGCTCGACGTGGAGCGCCCCGAGCGTCAGGTAGGGCGGCGCATCGTCGGGCCGGTCGCGCGTCGCCTGCTCGAGTTGCACGATCGCGTCGGCATAGCGCTGCGCGCCCGCCAGCGCGCGCACGTAAGACAGTCGCAGCGCCGGCTCGCTGCCGGGCCGCGCGAGGTGGTCGACGACGATCTGCTCGGCCGCCGGGCGGTCGCGCATGAGCTCCATCGCGAGCAGTGCCGGCCCGGGTGCGGCCGGGTCCGCCAGCGCCGACTGGCGCGCCAGCGCCAGCGCGCGGTCGGGGTCTTCGGCGGCCAGCCAGGCCCGGCCGAGGGCGACCACCGTGGCGGTGCGCGTGTCCGGCGCCTCGACGTACGGCGCCAGGGCGGTCTGCAGCATCTGTGCCGTCTGCGCCTTGTTCGCCGCGCGCTCGAACAGACGCGGCAGCGCCGCGATGACGCCACCGCGCTCGGCCGGTGGCGTCAGCGACAACAGTTGGCGCAGGGCGTCGCCGGCCTCGTCGGACCGGTTCAGCGCTGCCAGGATCTGCAGCTCCAGCCGCACCGGCTCGGCCGAGCCGGGCTCGGCCTCGCGCCACGCGCGCGTGGCGCCCAGCGCCTCGTCGCCGGCGCGCGCCTGCAGCGCGACGTCCATCGCGCGGCGGAACAGCTGGGCGTCGCCGGTGCGGCGCGCGGCGTCGAGAAAGGCGCGGTAGGCCGTGCCGGCATCGCCGGTACGCAGCTGCATCTCGCCGATCAGCAACTGATAGAAGAGCTGGGCGTCGAGCGCGGAACGCGGCGGCGTCTCGGCCGCGCCGGCGGCCAGCGCCGGCACACACAGCAGGGCGGCGGCGCCGCGGCGCCAGCGCTGGAAATCGGGCATCGGGCCTCCACGAGGGGGAATTTCATTCTCACATAATGGGTTCATGCCCGAGCTGCCCGAGGTCGAGGTCACGCGCCGCAGCATCGACGAGCCGCTGCGCGGCGCCCGCGTGACCGGCGCCCGCCTGGGCAAGCCACTGCGCTGGCCACTCGGCTGTCACCCCGAGGGATTGCAGGGCCTGACGCTGGGGCCGACGGTGCGGCGCGGCAAGTACCTGTGGCTGGCCTTGCAGCGGTCTGCCGATCCCCCCGTGCGCACCCACGGCGCCACGAGCGACGCACCGGTCGAGGCCGGCGGCCTGCTGCTGCACCTGGGCATGTCGGGCTCGCTGGCGCTGCTCGCCACGCCCGGACCGCCCGGCGCGCACGACCACTTCGACCTCGAGACCACGCGCGGCACGCTGCGCCTGACCGACCCGCGGCGTTTCGGCGCGGTGGTGTGGTCGGCGTCACTGGCGAGCGACCCGGCCGCGCGCCTGCTGAAGTCGCTCGGACATGAACCGTTCGACGGCGCGCTGACGGCGGAGTTCCTGCACGCCGCGCTGCAGCGCCGGCGCGCCCCGGTCAAGCAGGTGCTGCTGGCCGGCGACATCGTCGTCGGCGCCGGCAACATCTACGCCTGCGAGGCCTTGTTCGCTGCCGGCATTCACCCGGCCCTGCGCGCCGACCGCATCAGCCGGCCACGCGCGGCCCGGTTGCTGCAGGCGCTGCGCGAGGTCCTGGGCCGCGCCCTGGCGCTGGGCGGCAGCACGCTGCGCGACTTCCGCGACGCCCACGGCATGAGCGGCGCCTTCCAGAACGAGGCGAGCGTCTACGGGCGCGCCGGCCTGCCCTGCGTGCGTTGCGGCGGGCCGGTCCGGCGCATCGTGCAGGGCCAGCGGGCGACCTACTTCTGCCCGCACTGCCAGCGTCGCTGACCACCCGCCGCCCGACGCCGCCGGCCGGCGGGTCGTGATGCGTGCCGCACTGTCGCGGCGGCCGGTGTCAGCAGATGTGACGCCCGCCAGAGCGCCACTGAACCCTGCGCTAGCATCTGCCGACAACCCGACATGACGAGTCTGCTAGCCGATCGCCTGGCACGCCAGGCCGAGCGCCGCCGTGCGATGGAGCGCGGCGCGTCGGCCTTCGCGCGCTTCCTCACCGAGCACGATCTGGCGGAGGCTGGCCAGGCGTCGGCGCTCGACGCGCTGCGCCAGCGCCTGCTGGCCGACAAGCTGACGGTGGCGTTCGTCGCCGAGTTCTCGCGCGGCAAGTCCGAGCTGATCAACGCGATCTTCTTCG
>CAZQPN010000274.1:0-4712 GCA_964595215.1 uncultured Rubrivivax sp.
CGCTGCTGGTGGAGATCCAGGCCCTGGTCGACAGCGGCGGGCCCAGCCCGCGCCGGCTGTCAGTGGGCCTGGACCGCGACCGGCTGGCGATGCTGCTGGCGGTGCTGCACCGCCATGCCGGCGTCTCGTGCATGGACCAGGACGTGTTCGTCAACGCGGTGGGCGGGGTGCGCATCAGCGAGCCGGCCGCCGACCTGGCGGTGCTGCTGGCGATCCAGGGCTCGCTGCGCGGCCGGCCGCTGCCGCGCGGCTTCATCGCCTTCGGCGAGGTCGGCCTCGCCGGCGAGGTGCGGCCGGCGCCGCGTGGCCAGGAGCGGCTGAAGGAGGCCGCCAAGCTGGGCTTCAGCGTGGCGGTGGTGCCGCGCGCCAACGCGCCGAAGAAGGCGATCGAGGGACTGACGATCCACGCGGTGGACCGGGTGGAGCAGGCGGTGGCGCTGGTGCGGGGGTTGTGAGCGGTGACCGCGGCCCGGCTGCGGTTCGGCCCGAAGAGGTCAAGGGGCTGACGAGTCAGCCTAGATCCGGCAGTTGCCGGCCGTCGGCGGCGGGCAACTGCCGGATCTAGGCTGAACCTACATGCCAGCCGCCGCCGGGGCGCGTCGGTCGCTGCCCGGGGGCCGGTCAGCCGGCGTCCGCCAACCGGGACGCCTTCGCCGACGCGCTCCAGTCGGCCAGCGCCCCATCCAGCCGCCTCCCCCGCCGCACCGCCGTCATCTCGGCGACGATCGCCAGCGCGATCTCCGGCGGCGTGCGGCCGCCCAGGTTCAGGCCGACCGGCCCGCGCAGCGCGGCGACTTCCGTGTCGCTGACGTCGAACTCGCGCAGCCGCGCCCGGCGCGCGTCGTTGTTGCGCCACGAGCCGAGCGCGCCGACGTAGAAGGCCGGCGTCTTCAGCGCTTCCATCAGCGCCAGGTCGTCGAGCTTGGGGTCGTGCGTGAGGGCGACGACGGCGCTCATCGAGTCCAGGTTCATCGCCAGCACCAGGTCGTCGGGCATCTGGCGCGACAGGGTGACGCCCTCGATCCGGTCCCAGCCCTCGTGGTACTCCTCACGCGGGTCGCACACGGTCACGTGGTAGTCCAGCATCACCGCCATGCCGGCGAGGTAGCGCGACAGCTGTCCGGCGCCGACGATCATCAGGCGCAGGCGCGGGCCATGCACCGTCTGCAGCACGGCGCCGTCGAAGCGGACCTGGTCACCCTCGCGCGCCGGCGCCAGCGTGACGAGGCCGGTGGCCAGCTCCAGCCGGCGCGCGACGACGCGGTGCTGCTCGATCGCCGCCAGCAGCTCGCGCACCTGCGATCCGGCGGCCAACGGCTCGAGCACGATCTCCACGGTGCCGCCGCAGGGCAGGCCGAAGCGCTGCGCCTCTTCGGCCGTGACGCCATAGGTGGTGGTCTGCGGCAGGCGCGGCGCCAGCTCGCCGGCGGCGACGCGCGCGATCAGGTCGTCCTCGATGCAGCCGCCGGACAGAGAGCCCGCCACCTGGCTGTCGTCGCGGATGACCATCAGCGAGCCCGGCGGGCGCGGTGCGCTGCCCCAGGTGCGCACGACGGTGCCCATGACGACGCGGTGGCCGCGGTTCGTCCACGCCATCGCGGTGCGCAGGACCTCGACGTCCATGCTGTTCATCGATCGACCTCCCTCGTTGCGGCCGACAGGACGGCCTCCCGCCAGCGCCATCGCTTGTCGGTAACCCGTGGTTTGCATCCGGACAGCTTTGCGACGCCCGTGCCACGAGTGCGGCGGCCGCCGCGCCGTGTCAGGGTGCGAGCGACGCCGGCCACCGCAGGATGCGCCCGCTGACTTGCGCGAACCGGACGAGGTCCTCGGGCGTGTCGATGTCGGTGCGGTAGTGACGGTTGGCCGTCGGCCAGGCCAGGACACGCGCCGGGTGCGCCGCCTGCCACTGCCGGCAGCCGAGCGCCGGCGGGCCCGCCAGGACCTGCGCGCGCGCCGGCGCGCCGATGACCACCGGGTTGCCGCGCTCGCCGTCGACCAGCGGGTGCAGCGCGTCGATGTCCGGTGGCCGGCGCCGCCAGGCGTCGATCAGCGCGGCGACGTCGGCGGCGCCGACCAGCGGCTGGTCGGCCAGGGCCATCACGACATCCGCGTCGTCGCGCGCGATCGCCGCCAAGCCGAGGCGCTGCGACGATGCCGGCCCGGCGTCCGGGTCGGGGTTGCGCACCACGCGCACGTCCAGTCCGCGCAACGCAGGCTCGACCCGCGCCGCATGGTGGCCGGTGACGACGACCACCTCGGCGGCGCCGCCGACCTGCAGCGCGCCCACGATGCGCCGGATCAGCGGCTCGCCGTCGAGCTCGAGCAGCGCCTTCGGCAGGCCGCCCAGACGCGCCCCGCGGCCGGCGGCCAGCACGACGGCGGCCAGAAAGTGTGCCGTCGGTCCCGGCGGCACCGTCACCGCAGGCTCAGCGGGCGCGGCCGAACAGACCGGCGAACCAGCGCTTGATCACCAGCCACAGCAGCGACAGCGCGTTGAGTTCGCCGTGGGGCTGCGCCGGCACGGCTGTCGGCGGCGCGGATGCGCGGTTGGCTGTGCCCGCAGGGGCAGCCATGGGCGACGCGCCCGTCGCGGTCGCTGAATCGGCAGCGTTGGCGGTCGCGGGAATGGCGGCGCCGCCGATCTCGCTTGGGGCCGCAGGCGCATCGCCCGCCTCCGCGCCACCATCACCGACCGTGACCGACGCCGCGGCCGCCGCTTCGGCCGCCGCGCGGAAGTTGTCGGCGAACTGCGACAGCATGGCGTCCGACACCGGCACCAGCAGCCGGCTGCCGAACTGCGCCAGCTTGCCGGCGACGACGATGACGGCCTGGCCGGCCAGCACCGCGCCGCCCTCGGCATCGGGCTCGACGCGGGCGGTCAGGTCCATCGACGCCGACGAGCCTGACTTGTCAGCGCCCTTGCCGACCATCTGCAATTGGCGTCGGCCGGCGTCCAGCGCCAGCACCTCGATCTCGCCCTGGAACACCATGACCGCCGGGCCGACCTTGCTGCGCACCGTGCCCTTGTAGTGGGTGTCGTCGATGCGGTCGGTGATCCTGGCCCCGGGCATGCACGCGGCGGTGGCGTGCACGTCGGACAGCACGGTCCAGGCGTGCTCGACGCCGGCGGGCACCGGGTATCGCTTGTCGAGTTTGACTTCCATGCGTTCCTTCGGTGCGCGTGGTGCCGTCCCGGCCGAGCCGGTCAGAGCATCGGCGGGATGGGCTTGAGCGCCGTGCCGAAGCGCTCCTTCATCGGTGCGTGCCCGAGCGGCGGCAGCTCGGGCACCGACTCGGGCACCTCGTGGTCGGGCAGCTGGTCGAGCAGGTGGCGGATCATCGTCAGCCGGCCCAGGCGCTGGTCGTTGAAGTCGACCAGCGTCCACGGCGCGTGCTTGGTGTGCGTGGCCTTCAGCATGTGGTCGCGGGCGTGGCCGTAGTCCGCGTAGCGCTTTCGCGCCTCGACGTCGACCGGCGAGAGTTTCCAGCGCTTCAGCGGGTCTGCCTGCCGCTCGGCGAAGCGTTGCTCCTGCCGCTCCTGGTCGACCGTCAGCCAGTACTTGTAGAGCAGCACGCCGTCGTCCACCAGCATTTTCTCGAACACCGGGGCCTGCTTCAGGAAGGCCGCGGTCTCGGCCTCGGTGCAGTAGCCCATCACGCGCTCGACCCCGGCGCGGTTGTACCAGCTGCGGTCGAACAGCACGATCTCGCCGGCCGCCGGCAGGTGCGGCACGTAGCGCTGGAAGTACCACTGCGTGCGCTCGCGGTCGCTCGGCTTGGGCAGCGCGACGACGCGACAGTAGCGCGGGTTCAGCGGGCCGGCGATGGCCGAGATGACACCGCCCTTGCCTGCCGTGTCGCGACCCTCGACGAGCACCAGCAGGCGCTGCCCGGTGTGCTGCAGCCAGCGCGCGACCTGGGTCAGCTCGAGCTCCAGCGGGGCCAGGCGCTCGGCGTACTCGCCTTTGCCGATGCGGTCGTCACCGCCGTTCCCGGCGCGCTTGCCATTGCCGCGCCCGCTCGACTTGCGGCTCTCGTTTGAAGTGCCCGACTTGCCCATGCTTGCCTCCTCGTGTCTGGCCCGCGGCCCAACTGGTGCTTTATAGCCCGCCGCAAAGCGCGACGCCCGCCGGGCATCGGGCCGGGCGGGCGTCGCGGGGTCGGCGTGCCGGCGGCGCTTACTTCTTGCGAAGCTTGGCGATCGCCGCGATCTGCGCAGCCATGGCCGCGAACTCGCTCTGCGCCTTGGCGAAGTCAATGTCGCTCTTGGCGTTCTTCATCGCCTCCTCGGCCTGCTTCTTCGCCTCGGCGGCCTTGGCTTCGTCGAGGTCGTGACCGCGGATCGCGGTATCGGCCAGCACGGTCACCGTGCCTGGCTGCACCTCGAGGATGCCGCCAGCGACGAAGACGAACTCCTCCTCGCCGTTGTCGGCCCGCTCGATGCGCACCGCGCCCGGCTTGATGCGGGTGATCAGCGGCGTGTGGCGCGGCAGGATGCCGAGCTCGCCGTTCTCGCCCGGCAGGGCGACGAACTTGGCCTCGCCGGAGAAGATGCTCTCCTCGGCGCTGACGACGTCGACTTTGAGGGTGGCCATGGCGGCTCCTTACTGGATCTTCTTGGCTTTTTCGAAAGCCTCGTCGATGGTGCCGACCATGTAGAAGGCCTGCTCGGGCAGATGGTCGCACTCGCCGTTGACGATCATCTTGAA
>CAZQPN010000275.1:0-4702 GCA_964595215.1 uncultured Rubrivivax sp.
TCGAGGAGCTCGACGACACCGGCGAGCTCAACGTCGGCATCGGACTGGCACGGGTCGGCAGCTTCCGCCTGTCGGCCTTCCGCCAGCGCGGATCGATCGCGGCCGTGCTGCGTTGCATCCCGCACGAGATCCCGGCGCTCGAGTCGCTCGGCGTGCCGCCGCTGATGGGCAACCTCGTGCTTGAGAAACGCGGGCTGATCCTGATGGTCGGCGCCACGGGCACCGGCAAGAGCACGACGCTGGCGGCCATGCTCGAGTGGCGCAACCGGCAGTTGCCGGGCCACATCCTCACGGTCGAGGATCCGATCGAGTTCCTGTTCTCGAACAAGCGCTCGATCGTCAACCAGCGCGAGGTCGGACGCGACACGCAGTCGCTGCAGATCGCGCTGAAGAACGCGATGCGGCAGGCGCCCGACTGCATCCTGATCGGCGAGATCCGCGACCGCGAGACGATGACGGCGGCCCTGTCGTACTCGCTGTCGGGCCACCTCGTGCTGGCCACGCTGCACGCCAACAACAGCTACCACGCCCTCGGGCGCATACTGTCGTTCTACACGCCCGAGTCGCGCCCGACGCTGCTGTCCGACCTCGCCGCCGGCCTGCGCGCGATCGTCTCCCAGCGCCTGCTGCGGTCCGTCGCCGGTGGTCGCGTGCCGGCGGTCGAAGTCATGCTCAACACCAAGCTGGTGTCGGAGCTGATCGAGCAGGGCGACCTGCCGGGCGTCAAGGAGGCGATGGAGAAGTCCATGGCCCAGGGCTCGCAGACCTTCGAGCAGGACATCGCGCGCCTGATCACCGAGGGCGTGGTCACGCGCGACGAGGGCATCGCCTACGCCGACTCGCCGACCAACCTCGTCTGGCGGCTGGACCAGGGCGACACGCCGATGTCGCGCCAGCCGGCGCAGGACAAGACGCCGGAGAGCGACGAGGCGCTGTTCACCGAGGTCACGCTCGACGTCCAGCCCGAGGACAAGCCGGCCAAGGCCGCCGCGCCGTGGCTGGTGCGCAAGTGAGCGAGCGCGGGTGAGCGCGCGCCAGGCGGGTCGATGAGCCAGACGCTGCGCCTGCTCGAGGCGCTGATCGCGCGCCGATCCGTGACCCCGGACGACGCCGGCTGCCAGTCCCTGCTGGCCGAGCGGCTGGGCGCCGTCGGCTTCGCCTGCGAGACGCTGGTGGCCGGTCCCGAGTCCTTCCGCGTCAGCAACCTGTGGGCGGTGCGGCGCGGTGGCCGGCCGGGCCCGACGCTGGCCTTCGCCGGCCACACCGACGTCGTCCCGACCGGCCCGCTGGAGCACTGGACGAGCGATCCCTTCGTGCCGAGCTACCGCGACGGCCAGCTCTATGGCCGAGGCGCGGCCGACATGAAGACCTCGATCGCCGCCTTCGTCACCGCCGCCGAGACCTTCGTCGCCGAGCACCCGCACCATCCGGGCGCGATCGCGCTGCTGATCACGAGCGACGAGGAAGGCCCGTCGGTCGACGGCACCGTCCGGCTGGTGGAGATGCTCCAGGCCCGGGGCGAGCGGCTGGACGCCTGCATCGTCGGCGAGCCGACCTCGGTCGAGCGCCTGGGCGACGTCATCAAGAATGGCCGCCGCGGCACGCTGTCGGGGCGGCTGACGGTGCGTGGCGTGCAGGGCCACATCGCCTACCCGCAGCTCGCGCGCAACCCGATCCACGACCTCGCGCCGGCGCTGGCCGAGCTCGTCGCCACCCGCTGGGACGACGGCAATGCGTTCTTCCCGCCCACCGGCTGGCAGGTGAGCAACGTGCACGCCGGCACCGGCGCCACCAACGTGATCCCGGGCGACCTGGTGCTGGATTTCAACTTCCGCTACAGCACCGAGTCGACCGCCGACGGCCTGAAGGCGCGGATGCACGCGCTGCTCGACCGCCACGGGCTGGACTACACGCTGGCCTGGACGCTCGGCGGCGCGCCCTTCCTGACCCCGCCGGGCACGCTGAGCGCCGCGCTGTCGGCGGCGATCGAGGCCGAGACCGGCGTCGTGCCCGAGCTGTCGACGACCGGCGGCACCTCGGACGGCCGCTTCATCGCGAGGATCTGCCCGCAGGTGGTCGAGTTCGGCCCGCTGAACGCCACCATCCACAAGATCGACGAGCGCGTCGAGGTCGCCAGCGTCGACCGGCTGGCGGCCATCTACCGCCGCGCGCTCGAGAACTTCCTGCGGCCGTGACCGGGACCCGCTCCAGAGCGCGGACGCCGCAGCGCCGCGCCCGACACCCATGACCGTGCTTGAGCTGATCGAGGACGCGGCCGCGCGCCTGGCCGCGGCCGGCGTCGCCTTCGGCCACGGCACGACCAATGCCTTCGACGAGGCTGCCTGGCTCGTGCTGTGGCGGCTGGGTCTGCCGCTGGACGAGCTCGACGGCGTGGCGGAGCAGCCCGTCGACGTCACGCAGCTGGCGGCGGTCGAGGCGCTGATCGACGAGCGCATCGCCAGCCGCAAGCCGGCGGCCTACCTGACCGGCGAGGCCTGGCTGCAGGGCGTGCCCTTCACCGTCGACGAGCGCACCATCGTGCCGCGCTCGCTGATCGCCGAGGTGATCGCCGACGGCACGCTCGACGCCTGCCTCGCGCCCGACACCACGCGCGTGCTGGACCTGTGCACCGGCAACGGCAGCCTGGCGGTGCTGGCGGCGCTGGCCTGGCCCGAGGTCGACATCGACGCCACCGACATCTCGGCCGATGCGCTGGCCGTGGCGGAGCTGAACCTGCAGCGCCACGGCGTGGCCGACCGCATCACGCTGCGCCAGGGCGACGGTCTGGCGGCGGCGCGCGGCGCCTACGACCTGGTCCTGTGCAACCCGCCCTATGTCAACCGGGCGTCGATGGCGGCACTGCCGCCGGAATACCGCGCCGAGCCGGCGCTGGCGCTGGACGGCAACCGCGCCGGTGGCGACGACGGCATGGACTTCGTGCGCGCGCTCGTCGCCGGCGCCGCGCGCCACCTGACGCCAGCCGGCGTGCTGGTGCTGGAGATCGGCCACGAGCGCGCGCACTTCGAGGCCGCCTTCCCGCGTCTCGAGACGGTCTGGCTGCCTTGCAGCGCCGGCGACGACCAGTTGCTGCTGCTCACGCGCGCCACGCTCGCCGGCGCATCGGCGCCGGCGTACGCCCGATGATCACGCTGCGCGATCTCACGCTGCGGCGCGGTGTCAAGGTCGTGCTGCAGGGCGCGAGCGTGACGATCAACCCGGGCGAGAAGGTCGGTCTGGTGGGCCGGAACGGCGCCGGCAAGTCCAGCCTGTTCGCGCTGCTGGCAGGCCGTCTGCACGCCGATGCCGGCGAGTTCGACATCCCGCCGCGCTGGCGCCTGGGCGAGGTCGCGCAGCACATGCCCGAGACCGACGACGGTGCGACCGACTTCGTTCTGCAGGGCGACGAGCCGCTGCAGGCGGCACAGGCCATGCTGGCCGCCGCCGAGGCCGCCGACGACGGGCACGCGATCGCCGACGCCCACATGGCGCTCGACGAAGCCGGCGCCTTCGACGCCCCGGCGCGGGCGCAGGCGCTGCTGCTCGGCCTGGGCTTCCGCAGCGCGCAGCTCGACGCGCCGGTGAACAGCTTCTCGGGCGGCTGGCGCATGCGCCTGCAGCTGGCGCGCGCGCTGATGAACCCGGCCGACCTGCTGCTGCTCGACGAGCCGACCAACCACCTCGACCTCGACGCCCTGGTCTGGCTGGAGGCCTGGCTGCAGCGCTTCGCCGGCACGCTGATCGTCATCAGCCACGACCGCGAATTCCTCGACGCCGTCACGCGCGTGACGCTGCACCTGGACAACGCCACGCTGACGCGCTACGGCGGCAACTACACCGCCTTCGAGGAGATGCGCGCCGAGCGGCTGTCGCAGGCGGCGGCAGCCTTCGGCAAGCAGCAGGAGCGCATCGCCCACCTGCAGCGCTTCATCGATCGCTTCAAGGCCAAGGCGACCAAGGCGCGCCAGGCGCAAAGCCGCGTCAAGGCGCTGGCCCGCATGGAGAAGCTCGCCCCGGTGCTGACCGAAAGCGAGTTCGACTTCGAGTTCCGCGAACCGGCGAACCTGCCGAACCCGATGCTGTCGCTGCAGGGCCTGCGCTGCGGATACGGGTCGACGGTGATCGTGCACGACGTCGACCGCACCGTGCTCGCCGGTCAGCGCATCGGCGTGCTCGGCGCCAACGGCCAGGGCAAATCGACACTCGTTAAGACCGTCGCACACATGCTGCCGCCGCTGGGCGGCGAGATCGTCGAGGGCAAGGGGCTGGCGATCGGCTACTTCGCGCAGCAGGAGATGGACCTGCTGAGCGAGGACGACACGCCGCTGCAGCGCATGGTGCGGCTCGCGCGCGAGGTCTCACCTCAGGCGCGCGAGCAGGACTTGCGCAACTTCCTCGGCCAGTTCCGCTTCGAGGGCGACATGGTGCATCAGCGGGTCGGCACGCTGTCGGGTGGCGAGCGCGCGCGGCTGGTGCTGGCGACCATCGTCTGGCAGCGCCCCAACCTGCTGCTGCTCGACGAGCCGACCAACCACCTCGACCTAGCGACACGCGAGGCGCTGTCGATCGCCCTCAACGAGTTCGAGGGCACGGTGATGCTGGTCAGCCACGACCGCGCGCTGCTGCGCGAGGTCTGCGACGAGTTCTGGCTGGTCGCGCGCGGCGACGTCATGCCCGTCGACGGCGACCTCGACGAATATCAGCA
>CAZQPN010000276.1:0-4698 GCA_964595215.1 uncultured Rubrivivax sp.
AGGTGCTCGAGGGCAAGACGCTGCCGGCGTTCGAGGTGCTGGCGCGGCGCGCCGCCGGCTGACGCGCGTCGCCGGTCGAAGGGGCCGCACGCAGGCTCCCGCTGCCTCGATGGGATCCGGGACGCTGAACGCCGTCGGACTCAGCTGTCCCGCAAGGCGTCCACGACGCGCCTACCGAGTGCCTGCAGCCGCTCCAGCCCGGGCTCCTTGCGCGGCCAGGTCAGCCCGACACCGTCGTCGTCGAAACGCGGCAGCACGTGCAGGTGCAGGTGCGGCACGGTCTGCCAGCCGGCCGGCCGGTTGGCCTGCAGCACGGTGATGCCCTGCGGGGCGAAGGCCTGCTCGACGGCGCAGGCGATGCGGCGCGCCGCCCGCATCAGCGCCGCCGCCTCGTCGTCGCTGCAGTCCATCAGCGTGACCACCGGCCGCCGCGTGGCGACGATGACATGGCCGTCGTTGACCTGGCCGGCGTCCATGAAGGCGAAGACGTGCGCGTCCTCGTAGACCCTGGCGCAGGGCCACTCGCCGCTGAGCAGGCGCTCGAAGACGGTGGGCACGATGCGGCAGTCCGGGGGGACGGAGCAGGGCCGCGCGGCCGGCGCTCAGGTCGGCGTCGGCGTGCCCGACATGCGGTCGTACTTGAGGAAGTACTGGCGCGCCAGCGCGACGAGCTGGCCCTGGGTCGGCTGGTCCACCGTCTCCCAGCCGACGATGTGCGGCGCCAGCGCCGGCCGGTGCTTGTCGACGTAGTGCTTGAAGTCGGCCATCGCCTTGTGCGCGCCGGTGACCAGCACCTCCGGGATGCCGGCCAGCGCGTCGCAGACGTGACCGAAGAACTCGTGCTCGGTGCGCACCGTGCTGCCGTGGTAGGCGGTGTGGTGGGTGTGCGCCTTGACCTTCTGCGCCTGCACGTGCTCGGCGTCGAACTGCAGGATCTCGGCGGTCTGGTGGTCGATGCGGACCACGGCGTGGAATGTCGTCATGGGAGTGGTTCTCGGGTCAGGGGATGTCGGGTGTGCCACGGTCGGGCCGCGGCGGATCGTCTCAGCGCGCGGCCTTCTCGCGCCGCGCTTCGCAGTCGACGCATCGCAGCGCCCAGGGCTCGGCCTTCAGGCGGTCGAACGGAATGGCCACGCCGCACTCGGCGCAGCTGCCGTACTCGCCGCGCTGCAGCCGCTGCAACGCGGCCGACACGGCGTCGAGTTCACGCTGCTCGTGCGCGGTCAGTGCCGCGGCGATGTCGCGCTCGGGCAGGCGCTGCGCCGCGTCGTCGCCGTCCTGCTGCATCACCTCGCGCGCCCGGTCTGCGCGCGACTGGCCGTGCAGATGCTCGGCCAGCTGCCCGCTCAGCGCGTCGCGCCGTTGCTCCAGATCGGCTTTCAGCAAGGCCTGCTGGCCGGATGTCAGGGGAGTGCTCATCATGGTCCTCTCAGCGTCGGGCCCATGATGGGGCCGGCCGCCGGGCGAAGGCTTGACGACGGTCAAGCACGGGCCTTGGCCCGCGCGGACCGTTGCGGGCGTCCCACGACCGCCGGTGCGCCCCGCGCTCCTAGAATCCAGTCGCGATGCACGACCTGCCCGCCTCCTGTGACGTGCTCGTGGTCGGCGCCGGGCCTGCGGGCAGTGCCTGCGCCCAGCGGCTGGCGCAGGCCGGGCTGGACGTCTGCCTGGTCGACCAGCACGCCTTCCCGCGCGACAAGACCTGCGGCGATGGGCTGATCCCGGACGCCTTCGCGGCGCTCAGGCGCCTGGGCGTGTTCGACGAGGTGATGGCGCTGGCCCAGCCGGTGCGGCACGTCAGCTGCTTCGGCCCGCGCGGCGGCCGTGTCGACGTACCGGGCACGATGGCCGTGCTGCAGCGCCGCGAGCTGGACCACATCCTGCTGCGCGCCGCCGTTCGCGCCGGCGCGCGGCTGCTGCCGCCGGCGCGCTTCGAGGCGCCGCTGACCGAGGGCGAGCGCGTGTGCGGCGCCCGCCTGACGGTCGACGACCGGGCGCGCGAGGTCACGGCGCGCTGGGTCGTGCTGGCGACCGGCGCGCCACCGCCGCCGATGATCGCCGCCGGCCTGTGCGACCGGCGCAGCCCGAGCGGCGTCGCGTTGCGCGGCTATGTGCACCACCCCGGCCTGCGCGACCGCATCGACACGCTGCAGATCGTCTGGCACAGGCGGCTGGCGGGCGGCTATGGCTGGGTCTTCCCGCTGCCGGGCGATGTCTACAACATCGGCGCCGGCTACACCGGCAGTTACGCGCACCGGACGCACAACCTGCGCGAGCTGTTCGCCGCCTTCGGCGAGGTGCACCCCGACGCACGCGCGCTGCTCGACGGCGGCCAGTGGCTGGAGGAACCGAAGGGGGCGCCGCTGCGCTGCTCGCTGACCGGCGCGCGGCGCTCGCGTCCGGGGCTGCTGGCCACCGGCGAAACCATCGGCAGCACCTACGCGTTCACCGGCGAGGGGATCGGCAAGGCGATGGCAACCGGCATGCTGGCAGCCGACGCGATCGCCGGCGGCGGCGAGGTGGCGGCGGTGCGCGCGCGCTACGAGGCGGCGCTGCGCGAGCTCGAGCCACGCTTTGCGCTCTACGAGAAGGCCGAGCACGTCAACCGGCATCCCTGGCTGACCGACCTCGTGATCTGGCGCGCGCGCAGGAGCCCGCGCATCCTGCGCCGCATGAGCGGCGTGCTCGACGAGACGCAGAACCCGGGCCGGCTGCTGAGCTGGCGCGGCATCCGCAAGCTGATGCTGGAGTGAGCGGCGCGGTCGTCCGCGACCGGCACCCGCCCACCGTCGACGCGGCCGCCGCCACCGTCCATGACGCGCATCCGGCGACTCGCCGCCGCACCGGCCGGCCGCCGCGCCGGGCTGCCTACACTGATCGCGATGAGCACGAGTTCGCGTCCGCTGTCCGAGGGCAACCGCTTCCAGCGCCGGTATCACGCCTGGGCGGCACGCCACTACGCCCGCATGCCCGAGGACGTGCGCGAGCAGGCCGAGCTGATCGACCGCTTCCTGTACAGCCGGCGCGGACTCGGCTTCTGGTTCGGGCTGATCGCCGCGGCCGTCGGCACCGGCGTCGGCCTGACCGCCGCCGGCATGCCGGCGCTGCTGGCCGTCGCGATCAGCCTGATCTTCTGGGTCGCCCTGCCTCTGGGCGTGCTTGGCGCCTGGATGCAGCCACGGAAGATCTTGACCGGCGGGTTGGCCCGCAAGGCGGTGATCGGCTCCGGGCTGGGCCTGGCCGGCGGGCTCTGCGGTTTCCTGGTCGGCCACGTCGCCCGCAACGACGGGTTCGAGGCGGCGCGCTTCGCCACATCGTTGCTGGACGGCCTGAAGTACCTGGTGCCGGCCGCCCTGGGCGCGTCCATCGCCATGCTGGCCGCCACCTATGGCGTGGCGCACGTGCGCCAGCAGCTGATGGAGCGCGAGCTGGCGCGGACGCGCCTGGCGCGCGAGCGCGACGCCGCCGCCCGCCAGGCGGCCGAAGCGCGGCTGAAGCTGCTGCAGGCGCAGATCCAGCCGCACTTCATCTTCAACACGCTGGCGGCGCTGCAGCACTGGGTGGACACCGGGGACGCACGTGCGCCGGGCCTGCTGCGCACCCTGGCGGCCTTCCTGCGCGGCTCGACCGAGCTGCTCGGGCGCGAGGTGGTGCCGCTCGGCGACGAGTGGGCCGCGGCGAGCCAGTACCTCACCATCATGCAGGCCCGACTGGGTGACCGGCTGCGCTTCGACGCCGATCTCGGCCCGGGCTGCGACGTCGTCCTGCTGCCACCGGGGCTGCTGCTGACGCTGGTCGAGAACGCGATCGAGCACGGCATCGCCCCGGCGCTCGACGGCGGCACGGTGTGCATCGTGGCCCGACTGGGCGGCGACGGCGTGCTCAGCGTGCGCGTTCACGACGACGGCGTCGGCCTGGCGACCGGCTGGGTCGACGGAACCGGGCTGGCGAACAGCCGCGAGCGCCTGCGCCATCATGGCAACGGCCGCGGCACGCTGACGCTGCGCCAGGCCGACCCGGGCACCGAGGCCACGTTGACGCTGCCGGGGGCGGCGCGATGATCCCGCTGCCGCGCCGCCTTCGCCAGGCGATCGAATGCCGCGCCGTCGATCCGCACAACGACCTGAAGCACGACCCGCAGGAAAGACCCTGACATCATGCCCACGGCCCTCATCGCCGACGACGAAGAAGCCCCACGCGCCCAGTTGCGCGCCGCCTTGGCCGCCGCCTGGCCCGAGTTGCGTGTGGTGGCCGAATGCACCAACGGGGTCGACGCCTGGGACGCCTGGCTGGAGCACGAGCCCGACCTGTGCCTGCTCGACATCCGCATGCCCGGCATGACCGGCATCGAGGTAGCGCGCCGCATCGGCGGGCGCGCGCCGGTGATCTTCGTCACCGCCTTCGGCGACCACGCGCTCGCCGCCTTCGACGCCGGCGCGGTGGACTACGTGATGAAGCCGGTCGACGCCGACCGCCTGGCACGGGCGGTCGGGCGCGCGCGCGACCGCATCGCGACACCGCCCGCGGCGACGGCCCCGGACACACAGGCGCTGCAGGCTCTGCTGGCGCAGCTCGCAGGGCAGGGTCGAAAGCCGCCGACGCTCGACACCCTGCAGGCCGCCGTCGGCAAGGAGGTGCGGCTGATCCGCGTCGCCGACGTCGTCTACTTCGAGGCCGACGCGCGCTACACACGCGTCG
>CAZQPN010000277.1:0-4696 GCA_964595215.1 uncultured Rubrivivax sp.
GCTCAACGGCGAAGTGATCCGGCTCGACGGGGCGATCCGGCTGGCGCCGAAGTGACGCTCCGGCCGGTGGTGGGCTGGAAGCCCTCCGCCGGCCGAATGCCCCGAGTCGTACCTGCCTCGGGTGCGTCGGCAGGAAGCGCGCGACGCGCGTCCGGAAGTCGACTGGCTGGGCCTCGAACGCGACGGTCCTGCGCGCACAGGCCATCACCACCGGTTTCGTGAGCCAGCCGGCCGGCCAAACAGGCTGGCTGCCGGGACGAACCGCACCTGCACCCAGAACCCGCGCGCGGGCACGAACGACACGGAGTGGGACACGGAATGAAGGACGACAAGACCCCCGCGGCGTCCTCCCGACACGACGCCGCGTCGGCGCGGGCGGCGCAGCCCGCCACGCCCGCATGGTCGCGCTACTGGGCCAGCGGTGCCGCCCACTCCTGCGCCGGCAGCTTCGACGACGCCTACGGCGGCGCGGTCGGGGCCTTCTGGCAGGAAGCCTTCGCGCTGCTGCCGCGGCCGGCCCGCGTGCTCGACATCGCCTGCGGCAACGGCGCGCTGGCACGGCTGCTGACCGCCGTGCGCGACGATGCCGACCTGCGCTGCGACGCCGTCGACCTGGCCGACGTGCGGCCCGGCTGGGCGCGCGAAGATCCCCGGCTGGTCTTCCACCCCGGCACGCCGGCCGAGGCCCTGCCCTTTGCCGACGGCAGCTTCGACCTCGTCGCCAGCCAGTACGGCGTCGAGTACGCCGAATTCGACCGCGCCCTGCCCGAGGCCTTGCGCGTCGTGCGCCCCGGTGGGCTCGTCCACCTTGTCGTGCACCACCGTGACGGCCGGCCGTGCACGCTGGCGCGCGAGGAACTTGCACACCTGGACTGGCTGGAGCGGGAGAGCGGCTGGTTCGACGCCGCCGCGGCCATGCTCGAGCCAATGGGCCTGCTCGCCGAGCCAGGCGGGCGCGATCGGCTGCAGCGGGAGTCACGCTTCGCGGCAGTGCGACAGTCCTTCGACGCCGTCGTCGCCGAGGCGCGGCGCCGCCAGGCGGCGAGCGCCTGCGGTGACCTCCTGGCCGACGTGCATGGCTGGACGACGCAGGCCTTTCGTGTCGCCGGCACACAGGGGCACCAGGCCGCCGCGCCGGTGCTGGCCGAGGTGCGGCGCACGCTGGCCGACATCCGCGCCCGCCTCGACGATCTCGTCGCGCATGCGCTGGACGAGACCGCGCTGGAGCGGATCGCCGCGACGGCGCGCGCGGCCGGATGGGTTTGCGCCTCGGCCCCGCTGCGCGACCGTGGGCACCTGATGGGCATCGCGCTGACGCTGCACCGCGCCTAGCCGCGGCGCGGCCCGGCACATCCAAAGAAAACGGCCCGGAGGCATCGCCCCCGGGCCGCAGATCGTCTGGCAGGGCGGCGTGACCCGAGGGTCACGCCGCCGTTCGCCGGTCGATCAGAACTTCACTTCCAGACGGCCGTAGACCTGGCGGCCGTAGGCGTCGTACAGGTCGAAGTTGTACGGACGGGTGTTCTCCGACACCAGCTGCGGGTACTTCTCGGTCACGTTCAGGGCGCCGAAGGTGACCTTCGTGCCCTTGATCGGCGTCGCCCACGACACCTGGATGTCGTGCGTCGTGTAGGTGCCCACGAAACCGACACCGCTGTCGCCGTTCTTGCCGATGACGTTGATGTTCCAGGCCGCACCGAACGGACCCATCGACCAGTTGTTGCTGATCGTGGCACGGTCGGCCGGCTCGCCGAAGTCGCCGACGACATCGCTGCCGTTGATCTTCCAGTGGTTCAGGTGCGAGTACTGGACCTTGTGCGTGAACGAACCCAGCGCCGCGTACTTGTGCTGGAAGATCGCGCTCAGGTCGATGCCCTGGATCTCGTAGCGGCCCTCGTTGGTGGCGCCGCGCACGACCTCGGTGATGAAGCCGGTGGCGTCACGCGTGATGCTCAGCCCGGGGGGGATGGGCAGGCTGCTGGTGCCGTTGTCGCGGTTGACGATCGTCTGCGCCGAGACGTTGACGATGACGTCGTCGATCTGGATGTTCCAGAAGTCGGCGACCAGGCTCAGGTTCGGCGTCACGTCCCAGGCGGCACCCAGCGACCACTGCTTGGAGGTCTCCGAGCTCAGGGCCGGGTTGGAGATCACCAGGCCGTTGATCTGGAACGACGGCGCCCGTGCCGCATCGCAGAACGCGACGCTGTTGCCATCGGCCAGGCAGTGCTGGCGGTCGACGATCGAATCGGCGCTGAAGGCAGGCTTCTGTGTCAGCTGCGGCAGCGTCGGCGCGGCAAAGCCCTGGCCGTAGCTGGCGCGCAGCGTCAGGTTGGCCATCGGCTGGAAGCGCAGCGAGACCTTGGGCGAGAAGTCGCTGCCGTAGTCGGAGTAGTCCTCGTAGCGCGCCGCGATGGTCGCCTCGAGCTGCTTGGTGATCGGCAGCAGCAGTTCGGCCGACGCCGCGTAGACGTCGCGCGAGCCGCCGGCCGAGCTGCCGGAACTGCCCAGCACCACACCGCCCTCGCTCAGCGAGTCGTAGATGTCCGAGTACTTCTCGGTGCGACCCTCGATGCCGACGTACAGCGTGGCGCTGCCGCCGCCCATCGAGAAGACGTCGGTCGTCGCGTTGGCGTACCACTCCTTCTGGTCCCAGGTGCCGTCGCGGCCGACGGTGGTCGTGAACGACTGGAGGGTGGCCTGTGTGGCGGCGTACGGATCCAGGATGTTGTAGTCGCCAGCCTCGATCGCCGCGCGCGCCAGGCTCTCGATGATGAAGCCGCGACCGATCTCGTAGTACTTCGACACCGTGCGGCGCACGCCGGCGTCGACGTCGAAGCCGCCGATCGAGCCCTGGACGCCGAGGCCGACGTCGTACAGGTTGCGGTCGGTGCTGGTGTCGCGGTTGCCGGCAGCCGCGAAGCGGTGCGCCAGGAGGTAGCTCTGGTCAGGAGCCAGCGCCGCCCCAGGCGTTCCAGGTGAACGATCGACGATGTCCCCCAGTGTGCCCGGGTTGATCGTCACTTCGCCAGGAACCGGTGCGTAGCGCCCGAAAGTCTTCTGACGCGACACGGAGGCGTTCATGTACGCCGTCCAGTCGTCGTTGATGTTGATCTCGCCGCGTGCGAAGACCGACTTGCTGCGCACCGCGGCCTCGTCGGCTGCCGTCCCGGTGAAGTCGAAGCGGCAGCGACCACCCGACAGATAGAACAGGTTGCCGCCGTCGATGTTGTTGCAGGCGTCAGGCCCGCCCGCCGGGCCCAGGAAGCCGCCAAGACCGGGCGTCGTGAAGAAGTTGTTGCCGTACGACGAGGCGCCACGCGCGACGCCCCAAGGGTAGTCGCGCTGGAACACGATGTCGCGCGACGTCGACGACGCGCCCATGATCATCCGGCCCTTGTCGCTGACGAGGCCGAAGATCGCCGACGCCTCGTCGCGGTCGCCGCCGCTGATCGACGTGTTCGTCTGGCCCAGCTGGATGATGCCGCCTTCGAAGTCCTTGCGCAGGATGAAGTTGATGACGCCGCCGATGGCGTCCGAGCCGTAGACGGCCGAGGCGCCGTCGGTCAGGATCTCGATGCGCTCGACGGCGGCCATCGGGATCGAGGCGACGTCCGCCGAGTCACCGACCTGCGGGTCCTTGGCGACGCGCTTGCCGTCGATCAGCACCAGCGTGCGGCGCGAGCCCAGGCCGCGCAGGTTGACTTCGGAGAAGCCCTGCGCCGAGCTGCCGCTCTGCGGACGGAAGTTGCCGAACGACGCGAAGGTCGAATTGCGGATGAACTCGGCGATGGTCACCGCACCGCTGGCCTCCAGCTCTTCGCGCTGGATGACGGTGACGGGCAGCGAGCCTTCGGCGGCCGCACGCTTGATGCGCGAGCCGGTGATCTCGACGCGCTGCGGGTCCTGAGCGAACGCAGGCATCGACGTCGCCGCGACGGCGCCGCCGAGGGCCAGCAGCACGCCGACAGAGACTTTAGTCCTTTTGAACATGAACCACACTCCTGATGGAAGGTTGAGCGGAAAACGACCAAGCCCGAGAGCAATCCGCGTGCCGGCCTTCTGCGGGCCATGGGCGCACTTGCCTTCGGGACAAGTCGCGCGATTGTCACGGAATCGAAATTCCAGCCTCCGTCCGGGAATTCCATGAGCCTCGGTGCACCGCCTTCGGGCGTCCGGTCGGCGATCCGCGCCGATGGCACCCAACCGATTGATTCAAAACAGGTTTTCTTGCGACTGACGGTAGATCCGAGGATTGCCACGGCGATCCCTGTGCGGCAGGCAGGGCCGAATCTTGTGGTCGCTCGTTGTTGCCGCGCGACAGCCATTTGTAACAGCGGCGGCGTTGTCGGCGTGTGCCGCCGCCACTGCGCGCCGCCTCAGCGGTGTCGGTGTGCCCAGGCGATGAAGGCATCGCGTCCGGCCACCGCGAAGGTCACGCGCTGGCCGACCGGAAGCATCACTTTGGTGCGCACGTGGCCGAAGGGCAGCCCGTCGACGATCGGCGTGCGGGTGCGCGCCCGCACGCAGGCCAGCGCCTGGCGCAGGCCGTAGCCGCGGTCCAGCGGCGACGGCTTCCAGGCCGTCACGGCACCGACCAGCACTGCCCGCTGGGCGTCCAGCACGCCGGCCTGCTGCAGCTGCAGCAGCATGCGCTCGACGCGGTACGGGTGCTCGCCGACCTCCTCGACGAACAGGA
>CAZQPN010000278.1:0-4644 GCA_964595215.1 uncultured Rubrivivax sp.
GTCATCGTCAGCAACGTCGACACGGCGCTGCTGGTGATGGGCCTGGACCACGACTGGAACCTGCGTCGCCTCGAGCGCTACCTGGCGCTGGCGCGCCTGTCGGGGCTGCAGGCGGTGGTGGTCCTGACGAAGGCGGATCTGTGTCCGCCGGACCTGCTGCCGCAGCGGCTGCAGGCCGTGCGAGCGCTGCTGCCGGCCGGGGTGGAGGCGATCGCGCTCAACGCGCTGGACGACGGTGCCGCGGCCGCCCTGGCGCCCTGGGCGCGGCCGATGCGTACGCTCGTGCTGCTCGGCTCGAGCGGCGCCGGCAAGAGCACGCTGACCAACGCCCTGCTTGGGGCCTCGGTGCAGTCCGTCGGGCCGAACCGCGCAGGCGACAGCCGCGGCCGGCACACGACGACCGCGCGCAGCCTGCATGCGCTGCCAGGCGGTGCCTGCGTGATCGACACGCCGGGGCTGCGGACCCTGCGGCTGGACGCCGACGCCGCCACACTGGCGGGGATCTTCGACGACATCGCGTCACTGGCGGCGCAATGCCGCTTCCGCGACTGTCGCCACCAGGACGAGCCGGGCTGCGCGGTCCGACAGGTGACCGACCTGGATCGGTTGCGCAACTTCCACAAGCTGCAGCGCGAAGCCCGTCTGGACACCATGAGTGCGCTCGAGCGGCGCGAGCAGCGGCAGCAGTGGAAGGTGCGGCACAAGGCCGCGCGTGCGCGCGACCGGGCCCGGCGCGAGGCGGGCTGAACGGTCCCCCCGTGGGCGGAGCGCCCGGGGGGCTCAGCCGTGGGAGATGAGCGCAGCCATGCGGGCCACGTCGCGCTCGAAGCTGGCGATGGTGTGCTCGGAGATCGGCGCGTGCAGCAGCGCGGTGCGCGCGAACTCGGAATGGCTGGCGAACGCCCCCTGCAGCTCGGTGCGCGCGGCCTGTGGCATCTGCCGCAGCATCGCGGCGACGAGCGCGTCGAGCGCAAGCACGCTGCCCTTGAGCTCGCAGATGCGCTCGGTCGCTTCTTGCAGGTTTCTCATCGGCGACCTCGGCTGGAAATGAAAAAGGCCGCGGTCGAAAACCGCGGCCTCTGGGAACCGGCTTCATCAGAAGCCGGCGGCCCGCTCAGCTCAGGGCAGGACGCGGATGCGCGAAGCCTGCGGGCCCTTCTGGCCCTGCGTGACTTCGAATTCCACGCGCTGGGCTTCCATCAGGGTCTTGAAGCCCGTGCCCTGGATTTCCTTGAAGTGGGCAAAGAGGTCCTTGCCACCGTTGTCAGGGGCAATGAAGCCGAAGCCCTTGCCTTCGTTGAACCACTTCACGGTACCGGTTTCTGTCGTCATGTCGATTTCCTTCCAAGTGATGCGCAGCTTGGCCGCGCGAAAAGCAGAAACACTCAGAAAATCACCGATCGAAACTTTGACGAACACCCGGCTAGAAAACCACCGGGGTAAAACCCAAAAAATCTAGGCAGAGACGGTCTGGAGCATGTCTACGAGGGAAGTATAGCACGAACAGGCCCGCGCCCCGAACTATTTCGGCGACCGATTCACTGCAGGCCCAGAAAACCGCGCAACGGCTCGAACGAGACCTCCGGGTCTTCCTCCTGCGGCACGTGCCCGAGCCCGTCGAGCCGCACGAGGCGGCTGCCGGCGATCTGCTGCGCGAACGCCTGTCCGACCGACCATGGGATCATCGGGTCCTCGGCGCCCCACAGCACCAGCGTCGGCTGCGTGATGGTCGTCACCCGCTCGGCATCGGCGCCCCAGACCTTCTGCCGCAGCCGCTCGCCCAGTGCGCGCCGGTTGCCGTCGCGCAGCGTGAGCTCGAAGTAGCGGTCGACCACGGTGTCGGTGATGCGCGTCGGATCGGCATAGACCTGCACCAGCCCCTGCACCACCATCGCGCGCGGCAGGAACCACTCCATCGCGCGGCTGAGCACCGGCAGGCGCGCGATGCGCCAGCCCAGCGGCACCGCGCCGAGATCGGCGTCCAGCCCCGACGCGTTGACGAGCACCAGCTGCGCGACGCGCTGCGGCGCCAGCGTGGCGACCCGCCACGCCACCTCGCCGCCGAGCGAGTTGCCGCCCAGCACCGCGCGCGGCACCTGCAGGCGGTCCAGCAGCGCGATCACGAAACGGGCGTCGGCGTCTCCGCGGTAGTCGCCGTCGGCGCGCGGTCCGGTCAGCCCGAAGCCCGGCAGATCGAAGGTGATGACGCGCCGGTGGGTCTCCAGCGCGCGGACCCAGCCGTCCCAGGTGTGTAGGCTGGCCGACGTGCCGTGGATCAGCACCACAGGCAGCGGGTCGCCGCGCGGGCCGACGTCGCGCAGGTGCACGAGCTGGCCCTCGAGGTCGATGAAGGCCGACGGCGCCGGCGCCCAGCGCGCCACCAACGACTCGACACTGCGGTCCGGCGCACGCGACAGTGCCAACGCGATGGCGCTGAGCATCAGCAGGACGCCGAACAGCCGCAGCAGCCAGGCACCTGCGGAGGTGCTCTCGCGCCCGGGCGCGGCGCGCCCGCGAGCCGCCCGGCGACCGCCGGGCCCGGCCCCGTGGGCGGGGCGCACTCAGGCGCTGCGTGTCAGTCGAACGCCCGTGTGCACGATGACCATGCCGCCGTCCTTCTGCGGGTCGATCTGCTCGCCGCTGTCCAGGCGCAACTCGGTCACGCCGGTCGGCAGCCAGCGGTCCTGGCCGTCGTGCACGGTGTCGTCGCGCCGCATCTGCTCGTAGGCGCAGACCTTGTAGGTCTTGTCATCGCTGCCGCGCGCGTGAAAGGTGTCGAGGAGGTGAAGCTTGAAGTCCATGGGGCGTCCTTTCGATGGGCCCGGCAACCCGCCGGGATGAACCAGGATGACATGTATCAATTTATCCTACGCAGCTGAGCGGATGGCGCAACTGAGGTGGATCAAGGCGTAGGGCTTCCTACAATGAATCCGATGGCCTTCGTCCACCTCCGCCTGCACACCGAGTATTCCGTCGTCGACGGCACGTTGCGCGTCGCCGACGCCGCCGTGGCGGCGCGCGCCGACGGCCAGCCCGCGCTGGCCATCACCGACCTGGGCAACCTCTTCGGGGCTGTCAAGTTCTACAAGGCCTGCCGTGGCAAGGGGGTCAAGCCGCTGATCGGCGCCGACCTGTGGATCGAGCCGCTGGGCGATGCCGGCGAACGCCAGCCAAGCCGGCTGCTGGTGCTGGTGCAGGACGCGCGCGGCTACCACCACCTGAGCGAACTGCTGGCGCGCGCCTGGACGACGAACACGCAACGTGCCCAGGCCTGGGTCAAGTGGGCGTGGCTGGCCGAGCTGGGCGGCGGCCTGCTGGTCCTGTCGGGCGCCGACGGCGGCGCCGTCGGCCAGGCGCTGCTGGCGGGCGACCCGGCGCGTGCGCGCGCCATCGCCGAGCGTCTGTCGGCGCTCTTCCCGGACCGCTTCTACATCGAGCTGCAACGCGCCGGGTTGCCGACCCACGAGGCCCACGTGCGCGCCGCGGTGCCGTTGGCAGCCGAGCTCGGCCTGCCGGTCGTCGCCACGCACCCGGTGCAGTTCCTGGTGCCGGATGATTTCGATGCCCACGAGGCGCGCGTGTGCATCGCCGAGGGCGAGCTGCTCGCCAACCCGCGGCGCGTGCGGCGTTTCACGCGTGAGCAGTTCTTCCGCAGCGCCGAGGACATGACGCGGCTGTTCGCCGACGTGCCCAGCGCGGTCCAGAACACGCTGGAGATCGCCCGCCGCTGCAACCTCGAGCTGACACTGGGCGAGAACAAGCTGCCCGACTTTCCGACGCCGGACGGCACGCCGATCGAGGCCTACTTCCGGCGTCTGTCGCACGAGGGCCTGGAGCGCAGGTTGGCCCAGCTCTACCCCGATCCCGCCGCGCGCGACCGCGAGCGGCCGCGCTACGTCGAGCGGCTGGACTTCGAGATCGAGACCATCCTGAAGATGGGTTTCCCGGGCTACTTCCTGATTGTCTCGGACTTCATCACCTGGGCCAAGGCCAACGGCTGCCCGGTGGGCCCGGGCCGGGGCTCCGGGGCCGGCTCGCTGGTGGCCTACGCGCTGCAGATCACCGACCTCGACCCGTTGCGCTACAAGCTGCTGTTCGAGCGCTTCCTGAACCCCGAGCGGGTGTCGATGCCGGACTTCGACATCGACTTCTGCCAGGCCAACCGCGACCGCGTCATCGACTATGTCAAGGCCAAGTACGGGCGCGACGCGGTGAGCCAGATCGCGACGTTCGGCACCATGGCCGCCAAGGCGGCGCTGCGCGATGTCGGCCGCGTGCTCGGCATGGGTTACGGCCATGTCGACAGCATCGCCAAGCTGATCCCGGCGCCGCCGGGCAAGACGGTGACGCTGGCCAAGGTGCCTGCCGAACCCGACGGCAGCGTCATCTACGCGCGCACGGAGGCGCCCGAACTGGAGGCGCGCGAGGCTGCCGACGAGGAGGTGGCCGAGCTGCTGGCGCTGGCCACACGCGTCGAGGGCATCGTGCGCAACGTCGGCATGCACGCCGGCGGGGTGCTGATCGCGCCCGGCCGCATCACCGACTTCTGCCCGCTCTACCAGCAGCCGGGCAGCGACAGCGCGGTCAGCCAGTACGACAAGGACGACGTCGAGAAGGTCGGCCTGGTCAAGTTCGACTTCCTCG
>CAZQPN010000279.1:0-4641 GCA_964595215.1 uncultured Rubrivivax sp.
ACCTTCGAGGGGCCGATGATGTCCATCAAGACCGTCAACGCGCTGTCCCATTACACCGACTGGACCGTGGGCCACGTGCACTCCGGTGCTCTGGGCTGGGTGGGGCTGGTCTCCATGGGTTCGCTGTACTTCCTCATTCCGCGCCTGTTCGGCCAGAAGAAGATGTACTCGGTGCCCGCCATCGAACTGCACTTCTGGATCGCCACCATCGGCATCGTGCTGTACATCGCCGCGATGTGGATCGCCGGCGTGATGCAGGGCCTGATGTGGCGCGCGGTCAACCCCGACGGCACGCTGGTCTACAGCTTCGTCGAGAGCGTGAAGGCCACCTATCCCTTCTACGTCATCCGGCTGGCCGGTGGCCTGCTGTACCTGTCGGGCATGTTGATCATGGCCTGGAACGTGGTGATGACGATCAAGGGCAACCGGCCGGCCGAGGCCCGCGTGCCCATGGTCGCCGCCGCCCACGCCTGAGCCACGAGGAGTCCACACGATGGCATCGCAGAACCACAAGCCGTCCGGTCACGAGAAGATCGAGACGAGCAACTTCCTGATGATCGTGCTGATCCTGATCGCGGTGTCGATCGGGGGCCTCGTCGAGATCGTCCCGCTGTTCTTCCAGAAGTCGACCACGCAGCCGATCGAGGGCGTCAAGCCCTACACTGCGCTGCAGCTGGCCGGGCGCGACGTCTACATCCGCGAGGGCTGCTACAACTGCCACTCGCAGATGGTGCGGCCGTTCCGTGCCGAGACGCTGCGCTACGGCAACTACTCGGTAGCGGGCGAGTTCGTCTACGACCATCCGTTCCAGTGGGGCAGCAAGCGCACCGGCCCGGACCTGCACCGCGTCGGCGGCCGCTACAGCGACGAGTGGCACCGCGTGCACCTGATCAACCCGCGCGACCTGGTGCCGGAGTCCAACATGCCGGCCTATCCTTGGCTGGACAGGGCGACCGTCGACCCGGCGCAGATGGCGCCGCGCATGACGGCGCTGCGGCGCATTGGCGTTCCCTACACCGACGCTGAGATCGCGGGCGCGGCCGACGAGGTCAGGGGCAAGACGGAACTCGAGGCCGTGATCGCCTACCTGCAGGGCCTGGGTCGCGCCCGCTGACGGCAAGGAGACGTGAACATGGATGTCAACGATCTGCGGATCGTCGTGACCGTGGCCGGACTGGTGCTCTTCCTGGCCTTGTGGGTCTGGACCTGGAGTGCCAAGCGCAAGGCCGCGCACGACGAGGCGGCGCATCTGCCCTTCCTGGATGACGACCTGCCCGAGCAAACGAATCAACAGGACCGGAGGGTGTCGTGAGCGATTTCTTCAACAGCGGCTGGGCGATCTTCATCGCCGTCGTGACGGTGGTGAGCCTGGTCGCCTGCCTGGCGCTGCTGATCATCGCGGCGCGCCGGCGCGTGATGGCCAGCGACAACACCACCGGCCATGTGTGGGACGAGGACCTGCGCGAACTGAACAACCCGCTGCCGCGCTGGTGGATGTGGCTGTTCGTCATCACGGTGGTGTTCGCCGCCGTCTACCTGGTGCTGTACCCCGGGTTGACCGTCTACGACGGCTCCCTCAAGTGGACCAGCACCGGCCAGTACGAGACCGAGCAGGACAAGGCCAAGGCGGCGATGGCGCCGCTGTACGCCAAATACGCGGCGATGCCGGCCGAGGAACTGGCGCGCGACGCCGATGCGATGGGCATCGGCCAGCGGCTGTTCATCAACAACTGTGCCCAGTGCCACGGGTCGGACGCGCGCGGGAGCAAGGGTTTCCCGAACCTGACCGACAACGACTGGCTGTGGGGCGGCTCGCACGACGCGATCAAGACGTCGATCGCCGAGGGCCGCCAGGGTAATATGCCGCCGATGGCCGCCGCGGTGGGCACCGGCGAAGACGTGCGCAACGTCGCGCACTACGTGCTCAGCCTGTCGGACAGCGCGCACAACCCGGTCTTCGCGCAGCTCGGCCGGGAGAACTTCGGTGCCTGTGCGGCCTGCCACGGAGCCGACGGCAAGGGCAACCAGGCCTTGGGCGCGCCCAACCTGACCGACAAGATCTGGCTCCACGGCTGGGGCGAACAGGCGATCACGACGATCATCAACAACGGCAAGCTCAACGTCATGCCGGCCCAGGACAAGCTGCTCACGCCCGAGCAGATCCACGTGCTAGGCGCCTACGTCTGGCAGCTGTCGCGGCCGACCGCGGTCGCCAGCAACTGACGCGCGCCATTGCGCGCTGACCTGCGCCGGTCCGGCAACGCGACCGGCGCCGTCGGCGCCAGGAACCCTTCGTGAGCACCTCCGCAGTACCGCCGGAAGAGGATGCCGCCGTCCAGGTGGTGTCCCTCTACCAGGCGCAGAAGAAGATCTACGCGCGCGCCGTCAGCGGCTGGTTCGCCGGCTGGCGCTGGGCGCTGGTCTGGCTGACGCAGCTCGTCTTCTACGGGTTGCCGTGGCTGGAGTGGAACGCGCGCCAGGCGGTGCTGTTCGACCTTGGCGCGCGCCGCTTCTACATCTTCGGATTGGTGCTGTACCCGCAGGACTTCATCTACCTGACAGGGCTGCTGATCATCAGCGCCTACGCGCTGTTCCTGTTCACCGCAGTGGCCGGCCGGCTATGGTGCGGCTACGCGTGCCCGCAGACGGTCTACACCGAGATCTTCATGTGGGTCGAGCGCAAGATCGAGGGCGACCGCATGCAGCGCATGAAGCGCGACGCCGGCGGCTGGTCACTCGACCGGACCTGGCGCGCGGCGGTCAAGCACGGTGCCTGGATCGTGATCGCGCTGTGGACAGGCTTCACCTTCGTCGGCTACTTCACGCCGATCAAGACGCTTTGGGCATCGGCCGTGTCGCTGGGCTTCGGGCCCTGGGAGTGGTTCTGGATCCTGTTCTACGGCTTCGCGACCTACGGCAACGCGGGCTGGATGCGCGAGCAGGTCTGCAAGTACATGTGTCCCTACGCGCGCTTCCAGAGCGCGATGTTCGACAAGGACACGATGATCATCAGCTACGACGCCGAGCGCGGCGAGCCGCGCGGCACGCGCGGGCGCAAGACCGACCTGAAGGCCGCGAACCTGGGGCACTGCATCGACTGCGGGCTGTGCGTCCAGGTCTGCCCGACGGGCATCGACATCCGCGACGGCCTGCAGTACGAGTGCATCGGCTGTACCGCCTGCATCGACGTCTGCAACGGCGTGATGGACAAGATGCAGTACCCGCGCGGGCTGATCCGCTACGCGACCCAGAACGGCATGGCCAACCACTGGACACGTGCGCAGATGTTCCGCCACGTGCTGCGTCCGCGCGTGCTGATCTACACCGCCATCCTGGCGCTGATCGTGGCTGTCGTCTTCGGCAGCCTGCTGCTGCGCAGCCCGTTCAAGGTCGATGTGGTGCGCGATCGCGCGTCGTTGGCGCGCCTGGTCGACGACGGCTGGATCGAGAACGTGTACCGGCTGCAGTTGATGAACACGACCGAGCGCGCGCAGCGCTACCGCATCACGGCCAGCGGGCTTTCGGGCGCCGCCGTGGAGCCGGCTGGCGAAATCACGGTTGGCCCGGCCGACGCCCGCTGGGTACCCGTGTCGGTGCGCGTGCCGCCCGAAACGGCCCAGCAGGCCGGCCCGGGGGCCCATTCGCTGACGTTGCGCGTCGAGCGCGTTGCCGACAGTGCGTCCGACGACCCGTCCGCGCTCGACGAGAAGACGACCTTCGTCCTGCCGCGTTGACCACCCGCCAGCCCCGGATCACCGAGGAGAACACCATGCCACAACCCCCCATGCCCACCGATCCGGCCCTGGCCGGTCAGCCTTGGTGGCGCCAGCCGATGATGTGGCTCGTCGTCGGAGGGCCGGCCGCGGTCGTCGTCGCCGCCATCGTGACCGCGGTCATCGCGGTGCGCGGCGCCGATCCTGTGCTCGACACCCGGGCCGACCGTCAGTCCGAGCGGCCTGCGCACGAGGGCCGGAACCACGCGGCAACGCCGCCCAGCCGGCCGTGACGCCCACGGTCCCGGCTGCGCGTCGCCGTGAGCGGGCGATGGCCGTGCTATGGCCGTCCTTCCTGATGGCCGGTGTGCTGGAGATGATCGTCTTCTCCGTCGTCGACCCGGCGCAACTGCACGGGCTCGACGGCCAGAGCCTGGGATGGTCGCCGACGGCCGTCTACACGCTGGCCTTCTTCGTCTTCTGGGGCGTCATCGCGGTGGCTGGGGCGCTGACGGACGTCCTGCACGCCAGCGCCGATCAGGTCAATCAGGGCAGCACGCCCTGAGCACCGGCGGGGCCGCCCGTCCGCTGCGGCACGGCGCCGTGTCGCGCACGCTCAGACGTTGGCGCCGTTGACGATCTTCTGCAGGCCGTCTGCGTCGATGATCCGGATCTGGCGCTGCTTGACCTCGAGCAGGCCTTCGTCCTGGAACTTCGAGAACGTGCGGCTGACCGTCTCGAGCTTGAGCCCCAGGTAGCTGCCGATCTCCTCGCGCGTCATGCGCAGGATCAGCTCGCTGGCCGAAAACCCGCGGTGCTGCAGGCGTTGCGTCAGGTTCAGCAGGAAGGCGGCCAGCCGCTCCTCGGCGCGCATGCTGCCCAGCAGCAGCATCACGCCATGGTCGCGCACGATCTCGCGGCTCATGAT
>CAZQPN010000280.1:0-4638 GCA_964595215.1 uncultured Rubrivivax sp.
AGGTCTTGCTCTCGGCGAGCTTCTCGGTGGCGCGGTGCAGCAGCCCGATGTGCGGGTCGGCGCGCTGGATGACCTCGCCGTCGAGCTCGAGCACCAGCCGAAGCACGCCGTGCGCGGCCGGGTGCTGCGGCCCGAAGTTGAGGGTGTAGTTCTTGATGTCGGCCATGGACGTCTTCCCGCGTGCCGCTCAGTGCAGCCCGCCGTACTTCTCTTCGCGCACGACGCGCGGCGTGATCTCGCGCGGCTCGATCGTCACCGGCTGGTAGATCACGCGCCGGCTCTCGGCGTCATAGCGCATCTCGACGTGGCCGGTGACCGGGAAGTCCTTGCGCATCGGATGGCCGATGAAACCGTAATCGGTCAGGATGCGGCGCAGGTCGACGTGGCCTTCGAAGATGATCCCGTACAGGTCGAACGCCTCACGCTCGAACCAGTTGGCGGCGTTCCAGATCTCGGTCACGCTGGGCAACGCCGGCACGTCGTCGTCGGCGGCGAACACCTTCACGCGCACGCGGTGGTTGTGCGTGACCGACAGCAGGTGCGAGACGACGGCGAAGCGCGGCCCATCCCAGGGCCGGTTCTGCCAGTCGGAATAGTCCATGCCGCACAGGTCCATCAGCTGCTCGAACTTCAGCGCCGGGTGGTCGCGCAGCGTCGTCATCGCGTCGAGGTAGCGGTCGGCCTTCAGCGTCAGCGTGATCTGGCCGCGGTCGCGCACGAGCGTCTTGACCGCATCGCCGAGCGCCTGGCCCAGCGCCGCCTGCAGAGTGTCGAGCTTGGTCGTCATCGTGGAGTCCCTGCCCTGCGTCAGCGCGCGATCGTGTTCTCGCGACGGATCTTGGCCTGCAGCTGCAGGATGCCGTACAGCAGCGCCTCGGCGGTGGGCGGGCAGCCCGGCACGTAGACGTCGACCGGCACGATGCGGTCGCAGCCACGCACCACGCTGTAGCTGTAGTGGTAGTAGCCGCCGCCGTTGGCGCACGAGCCCATGCTCAGCACCCAGCGCGGCTCGGCCATCTGGTCGTAGACTTTTCGCAGCGCCGGCGCCATCTTGTTGCACAGCGTGCCGGCGACGATCATCAGGTCGCTCTGGCGCGGGCTGGGGCGGAACAGCATGCCGAAGCGGTCGATGTCGTAGCGCGCGGCGCCGGCGTGCATCATCTCCACCGCGCAGCAGGCCAGGCCGAAGGTCATCGGCCACAGCGATCCGGTCTTGGACCAGTTGATCAGCTTGTCCACCGAGGTGGTGACGAAGCCTTCCTTCAGTACGCCTTCGATGCCCATGCGGTGCTCCTCGCGTTCCTGCCGGGGTCAGTCCCAGTCCAGGGCGCCCTTCTTCCACTCGTAGATGAATCCCACCACGAGGATGGTCAGAAAAACCATCATGGCCCAGAAACCGGTGGCGCCAATCTCGCGCAAGGCGACTGCCCATGGGAAGAGAAAGGCGATCTCGAGGTCGAACAGGATGAACAGGATCGCGACCAGGTAGTAGCGCACGTCGAACTTCATGCGCGCGTCCTCGAAGGCCTCGAAGCCGCATTCGTAGGGGCTGTTCTTCTCGGCGTCAGGTCGGTTCGGGCCGAAGACGAAGCCGATCACCTGGGGCGCGACACCGACGGCGACACCGACCAGGATGAAGAGCAGCACGGGCACGTAGGGTTGCAGGTCCATGGTCGTCAGTGCCGCGTCAGGTCGTACGAGGTCGTGAAAAAGCGCGCCGGGTGCCGCCGATCACGATGGCACGGAGGGCGCGCTGTGCCCTGATCTCGCGCGGAGCCGACCCTCTGGGTCCACCCCGCCATGTGGTGGCGTTTCGCCTGGTGCCGACGGCGAGACTCGAACTCGCACAGCTTTCGCCACTACCCCCTCAAGATAGCGTGTCTACCAGTTTCACCACGTCGGCGCTTCGTTGCCGCCGGCGCCACGATCCTGCGGATTCGTGGCGCCGACGACGCCCGGTCTGCATGAGGAATCGCTCGCCGGACAGCTCCGCATTCTAGCTTGAACGGACCCCGGTTCCAGCCGTCATTGCGTCGGGATCTGGCCCGCCGGCGTCTGCGCGGGCACAGAGGCCGCGGGCGCGGCATCGATCGCCGCGCCGGGGATCGCGCCGGGCACGGGCTCGGTCGCCGCGGGCGCGGCCTGGTCGAGAACGCTGCCGGCGCCAGCGCCGGACGCACCGCCCACGCGGGTGTCGGCCAGGAAGGCCAGTGCCAGCGTGGCGACGAAGAACAGCGTAGCGCACACCGCGGTCGAGCGCGACAGGAAGTTGGCGCTGCCGGTGGCACCGAACAGGCTGCCGGAGGAGGCACCGCCGCCGAAGCTCGCGCCGACATCGGCGCCCTTGCCGTGCTGGACCAGGACGAGGCCGATCATCACGATCGCGGCGAGCAGCTGCACCACGAGCACCAGGGTCATCCAGACTTGCATGGGAATTGGCTCCGAAGGCGAAAGAGTGTATGTGTCGCGGGGCGCTCAACCGGCGGCGCGGCAGATCGCGATGAAGTCGGCAGCCTTCAGCGAGGCACCGCCGATCAGCCCGCCGTCGATGTCGGGTTGGGCGAAGAGGGTCGCGGCGTTGTCCGGCTTGACGCTGCCGCCGTAGAGGATGGTCATGCGGTCGCCGTGCCCGGTGGCGGCCTGCAGCTGCGCGCGCAGCACGGCGTGCACCGCCTGCGCCTGCTCCGGCGTGGCGGTGCGGCCCGTACCGATGGCCCACACCGGCTCGTAGGCGACGACGATCTCGCTGGCGCAATGCGCCAGCGTGTGGATCACCGCCGACAGCTGGCGCTTGACGACCTCCTCGGTCTGGCCGGCGTCGCGTTCGGCCAGCGTCTCGCCGACGCACACGATCGGCGTCACGCCGCGCGCCAGCGCCGCCTTGGCCTTGTCGGCGACGAGCTGGTCGCTCTCGGCGTGGTAGGCCCGTCGCTCCGAGTGGCCGACGATGACGTAGCGGCAGCCGAACTCGGCCAGCATGCCGGCCGACACCTCGCCGGTGTAGGCGCCCTGCTCGTGCGCCGAGCAGTCCTGGCCACCCCAGCGGATGCCGCCGGCGGCCAGCGACGCCGCGGTGTCGGCCAGATACGGGGACGGCACGCACACCGCGACGTCCGCGCCGTACGGCCGCGCGGCCAGCAGCCCCGCCAGCAACTCGGCGTTGGCCGGACGGTTGCCGTGCATCTTCCAGTTGCCGACGACGAGCTTCCTGCGCATGGGGGCTGCCTCCTCGTTCACCAGGACAGCACGATCTTGCCGACGTGCGTGCTGGACTCCATCAGGGTGTGCGCCGCGGCCGCCTCGGCGGCCGGGAACACGTGGTGGATCACCGGCTTGACCGCACCGGCCTCGATCAGCGGCCAGACGGTGGCGCGCAACGCACGTGCCAGCTCGGTCTTGTAGGCGACCGACCGCGGGCGCAGCGTCGAGCCGGTGATCGTCAGCCGCTTGCGCAGCACGAGCCCGGCGTCGATCTCGCTCTTCGTGCCACCCTGCACCGCGATCAGCGCCAGCCGGCCGTCGTCGGCCAGGCACCGGAGCTCGCGCCCGATGTAGTCGCCGGCGACCATGTCGAGCACGACGTCGACGCCGCGGCCGCCGGTCAGGCGGGTGGCCTCGGCGACGAAGTCCTGCGTGCGGTAGTTGACCGCCGCGTCGGCGCCGAGCGCGACGCAGGCGGCGCACTTGTCGTCGCTGCCGGCGGTCGCGATCACCTTGGCACCGCGCGCCTTGGCCAGCTGGATCGCCGTCACGCCGATGCCGCTCGAGCCGCCCTGCACGAGCAGCCATTCGCCGGCCTGCAGGCCGGCGATCTGGAACACGTTCTGCCAGACTGTGAAGAAGGTCTCCGGCAGGCTGGCCGCCTCGACGTCGCTCAGCCCCGCCGGCACCGGCAGCACCTGCCCGGCCGGCGCCACGCACAGCTCGGCGTAGCCACCGCCAGCCACCAGCGCGCAGACGCGGTCGCCGATGGACACCCCGGCCGCGGCCAGGTCGTCCGGCGCGCCGCCTGCCACCGTGCCGGCGACCTCCAGCCCCGGCAGGTCGGACACGCCGGGCGGCATCGGGTACAGGCCCTTGCGCTGCAGCACGTCGGGCCGGTTGATGCCCGACGCCGCGACGCGGATCAGCAACTCCCCGGCCGCCGGCACCGGGTCCGGGCGCTGCGTCTCGCGCAGCACCTCGGGCCCGCCCGGATGGGTGATCTCGATCGCGCGCATCGGGGCCGGCGCCGTGCTCAGCCCTGCGACGGCGTCTCGCCGTCGCCGCCGTTGGCGGGCGTCGCGTCGACGGCCGTCTCGGTCGCCGGCAGCTCGCGCGCCTCACGCGGCTCGCGGGGTTCGCGGGGTTCGCGACGCGGGCGGTCGCCCCGGTCGCCGCGCCCACCGCGGTCGTCGCGGTCGCTGCGCTCACGGCGCGGGCGCTCCTCCTCGACGTAGCCCTCGGGCTTGTCGAGCAGCGCCTTCATCGACAGCTTGATGCGACCGCGGTCGTCGGTCTCGAGGACCTTGACCTTGATGATGTCGCCTTCCTTGACGAAGTCCTCGACGTTCTCGACGCGCTGGTGCGCGATCTGGCTGATGTGCAGCAGGCCGTCCTTGCCGGGCAGGATGTTGACGAGCGCGCCGAACTCCAGGA